>NZ_JAUBOJ010000213.1:0-12592 GCF_036700185.1 Microcoleus sp. BM001215392
CAACTGCCAACTGTCAACTGTCAACTGCCAACTGTCAACTGTCAACTGTCAACTGACAAAGCATCAAGCCAAACCACTGGTTTGGATCTGTCCAAACTTGTACTGGCTTTAAACCGCGCTGCGAAAGTTCTTCCTTGACAGTATTAAGATTAAACTTGCGCGAAATTTCGCTGCGAATAGTTTCTCCGGCGGCAAATTCAACCGTTAAATTGAGAGTGCGCAAGTTCACTGTTTGCGCTTTCTTACTTTTCAAGTGCATTTCAATTTGACATTGTTCTTGATTGTAAAAAGCCCAATGCTCGAACTGTGCCAAATCAAAATTTCCCTCGTATATCCGATTTAAATGCCGCAACATATTCAAGTTAAAAGCTGCTGTTACTCCTTGACTGTCATCGTAGGCAGGCTCTAAAACATCCTTGGATTTGTCTAAGTCAATTCCCAGCAAAAAATACTCTCCCGGCTGCAATGCACCGACAACTTGCGAGAAAAATATATCGCATTCTCGATCGTTGAGATTGCCGAGGGTGCTGCCGAGAAAGCAAATCATTCGGGTTGGCAATGGCGATGGGGCAATTTTAGCTAAGGCTAATTCGTAAGTGCTGACAAGTCCGTGAATTTGGAGCGATGGATAATCTGCTAACAGTTGACAAGCGCTGCTTTCTAGGATAGTAGGGCTGATGTCGATCGGCAAATAGTGCAGCGGATATTCCAATTTGCTGTAAGCATCGAGGAGAATCCGGGTTTTGGTGGAACTGCCGCTGCCTAGTTCGACGATTTGGCACTTGCCCGTTATGTGGGCGAGCTCCCCCGCACATTCCTGCAAAATCGCTGTCTCAGTGCGCGTCAAGTAGTATTCTGGCAACTCACAGATCAACTCGAAGAGGTTCGATCCGCGATCGTCGTAGAAATACTTGGGAGGCAGGGTTTTGGGGTTTTGAGTCAACCCGCTAACTGCATCGCTACCTGCATTGATTTCTGCGAGTGTGGGTGCTGCTGCGTTCACCAGTCGCTCTAAGTGCAGCCGGTTTTCCTTGCTTGAAGCTGAGTTTGTCGTGTCGGACAGTCTTGGGGATTTCATAGAGTAAAATTAAGATGCACCAATGGGTATAGCACGTAGTTGCGCTGCCAAATATCGCGCTCAAGCTAGATTTTTTATGCCGATCTCCGTTCTGTATTTTCTCACTATATGGCGATCGCACCCGCAATTAAAAATTTAAAAAATATCAACATAAATTATTAAATCATTTACAAACCTTTTTTAAGCTGGTATTTTTACCTACAATAAATTTTAGTGCTTAACAAACAAATATCGTCTAAAAGTCACTCTAAATAAAATTTATATTTAAAAAAATAAATTTTACAAGTTCGATCGTTCGGACTTTAATCCTCTAATTTTATGCGGACTTGCATTCCGAACGATCGAACCTATGTGATTGTAGTCATAGCGCAGCGAAAACCAGCTAGAATTTGGCGCACGCCCGGATAGTACCAATTCCGAAAACTCGATCGCAGTGCTTGAGGAAAAGTCGCCCAGCTCCCGCCTTTCAAAACCCGGTGTTCTCCATCAAAATAAACTTCCGAGTATCCCCTGTAAGGATAACTTTCAAATCCCGGATAGGCGTCAAAGTTTGAAGCAGTCCATTCCCAGACATTACCCAACATATCACAGCAGCCCGCCGCACTCGCTCCTTTTGGAAAAGCGTCCACTGCTGAGGTATTTGCTAGATTGTTCCCGTGATTGCACAGGCTGGCATTTGGCTGTGCTTCTCCCCAAGGATAGCTGCGATATGTTTGATTTTTGGCATCCCAATTCGCTGCTTTCTCCCATTCGGCTTCCGATGGTAAACGTTTGCCGGCAAAGTTGCAATAAGCTTGGGCTTCGTACCAACTGACGCCGCAAACAGGATGGTTGTTAAAACCTGGATTTTCTGACCAGTAAAGCGGGCGATCGACTAAATGAACTTTTTGCCATTCCCAGCCCTCAGCAGACCACCAATCAGGGTTTTGATAGCCGCCGGATGCCATAAAATCTCGGTATTGACCGCAAGTGACGGGATAGCGATCGATCGCGTATGCTGATAAATAACACAAGTGGCGCGATCGCTCGTTATCCAAAGCCTCAGCAGCATCGCTTCCCATGTAAAATTCCCCGCCCGGAATTGCGATCGCCGAATTGTTCAGGGGGCATGGGGCATTGGGCATCGGGAATTGTTCAGGGGGCATTAATATTCCTACCGCCTTCTTCCCTCTCTCCGTTAAATCCCGTACATTGCTCGTTACCGAACGAACAGTCCCCTTTTTTCCTCTATCCGTTACATCCGTTAAATCCCGTACATTGCTCGTTACCGAACGAACTGTCCCCTTTTTTCCTCTATCCGTTACATCCGTTACATCCGCTACATCCGCTACAAAATCCGTTGCCGAACTTCCTTCTTCCTTTTTCTGCATTTGCAACACAAAAGCAACAGTTTCGCAGTGCTGGCTTTCGTGCTGAATAATAAATCGCCACAGACGTTCTTGCTCTGCGATCGGCGCCACTTCCAAATAATCTAACACCTTTTTTCTCACCGCATCCAGATACAACTCAACTTCTGGTAAAGACGGCAAAAAAACCCGTTCTTTTTTTGGCAAAATATCAGCAGCAAATAGTTTGTGATACTCAGGAAAAACAGGCTTCAACCCAGCACACCGCTGCAACAGCCACAAATCCTCAGTATAAGCTATGTGACCTAAGTGCCAGCCAACCGGGCTGAAATCAGGATGAGCTTGACAGCAAAAAGTATTGGGATCTATGCCTGCAAATAGCCCAAAAGTGCCGCGGCGACACTGCTGCAAATCGTGATAAATTGCCTCTCTACAAGATTGGATAGATTTCGATCTCACCGTCTGCTCCCGTACTGATAATGCTTTGGGCTGGACATTCGTGCCAATTGCCACTAAATAAAGGTTCCGAAGCAATGATGACAGAATTCGGAAAATTTGGATCGTCGCGCAGCCAATAAAGGGAAGGAGGCGCTTTTGGGAAAGCAAACCTAGAGGCAATGAGCTGGTGTCCGTTACTGATAATTATATTAGCTGAAAATTCAACTTGTTCGAGGCTTGCTAGCTCGGCCAAAGTTTTCAACGAATTTTGCAAAGCGACTTCTAGATTTTGATTGCTGTTTGTCAATTCATTGACAAACAAGGCAAAGATATGCTCTGAATCTGTGGTGCCGTTAATTGACTGATAAACGCTATTGCTCAGGCGATCGCGAATTAATCTGTAAAGACTTTTGCGAAAATTCTGCACAAAGCCGTTGTGTACGAACAACAGGCGATCGTGTTGAAACGGCTGACAGTTGCTCAAATCTAGAGCTTGTCCTAAAGTTGCACTGCGAACATAGGCGATCGCGCATTTTGATTCAACGTATCGGCTGATACTCGGAAGATTGATATCGCTCCAAATTGGCTGGACATTTTTATAAGTAAACGGGTCAGTATCCAGGTGTGGGTGATACCAACCCAAGCCAAAACCGTCAGCATTCACCACGCCAGAAGTCATTTCGCGGGGCTGGTAACTCTGCACAATCAGTGAATGTTCTGGCTTGTACACAATCGCATCAAGTAAAATCGGCCCGCCTAAGTAGCCAAGCAAACGGCACATAAAATTTTGTAAGCAAATAGATTAGCATTGTAAATCATTCGCCGCAAAATTGCCGATCGCAGATTTTCTGGGGATGCGAGCCCTCCTTTTTTCGCAGGTCGCCAGCACCATCTCCGTACAAACGGTAAAGTTAAGGTAGAACCCCAGCAGCACAAGGAGACTCTTGAATGTTCCTCGACGAACTCATCCCAGTGGTCAAAGAATTGATCCAGCAGCCCATCGCCTTCGCAGGCGGATTTTTTTCAGGCTTGCTTCGACTCAACCTTCACGAAGAGCCCGTTAGGAGCTGGATCGACGAGCAAGCCGGTTCGACTTCCTACACTGCTCCTTCCGCCGAAGCCACCAACGCTAAAAGCACCGGGCCTCAGTCAATCTCGATCGACTAAGGACAAGCACTAACTATCGCAGCTAGTACAAAGGGTTTGTCAGTGCGGCAAACCCTTTGACTTAGATGCGATCGCCCGATTGTCAGCGAGAATTCACTAGAGAGTAAAATTTATCGGTTATTATGTATAGCACAACAAGTTCAGTTCGATCGACATGACTATCTATATTGGAAATTTGTCTTACCGCGCCACCGAAGAAGACCTGACATCAGTATTTGCAGAGTACGGCACAGTCAAGCGAGTTGTCTTGCCTACCGACAGGGAAACCGGTCGGATGCGCGGTTTTGCATTTGTTGAGATGATGGAAGATGCCCAAGAAGACGCTGCAATTACCGAATTAGACGGTGCAGAGTGGATGGGGCGCCCCTTGCGAGTCAACAAAGCCAAACCCAAAGAAGAAGGAAATCGAGGCGCAGGTATCAACAGGAATAGCGGATATTAGTCCGCGATGCGGCGGTTGACATTTTGTCGGAACCAATCTGAGAGCAAGCGCGCCATTAGCCCCGCATTGTTAGCAGCAGTTGACTCCGAGGAGAAAATGTCAAATCCGCTGGGCAAAAACATCGACACTTTACAGGAGCCTGCGGTATGGTTTTAATACAAGAATTTGATGCCAAGGAATGGGTGAAAACCCGCAGTTCCCTAGACGGTGAAGCCACATTTCTCACCTGGAACGGCGCGATTTATTCTTTTGTTCCCAACGAACCGAAAAAGCGTTTGTTCAAAATAGTTGGGATGAGTGCCAGCAGGTGTATTGCTGACGGCGATGGCGGTTGGAACTTCACCTCGCGAGAACTAACTTACTATCTCGATCCCAACAGCGGAGAAATTCTCCACAAATGGGAGAATCCTTGGACAGGAGAAGTCCTCACAGTTGCACACGTTGCTAACAACCCCGTTCAAGGTTATTTTAAAGGGATTTTCCCGGCAAAAGTAGATGGAGAAATTACAACTTTTAGCTTTGACTTATTTCCCAACTATCCCAATGCTTTAGCTGAAGAACCGAGATTTGCTGATTACAGTCCAAATCCCATTTATCAAGCCGCGGAGTTGTTTAAGCTGACAGTACCCACGGCGGAATTATTAGATCCGGAACTTGTTTCAGTTTCTCAATTAATTCTGAGCTGGGATAGGATTGGGCCGTGGCTGGCGTGGATGAAAATGGGAAATCTGCCCGGTAATATGATTTACAGCGCCACTGGTTCTAAAGTCAAAAGTTGGACAGATTTACCTCAATTGTTGCAAGATGAAATTAGGACTCGGATTCCTTTGTATAAAAATGCGCCGAAATCGCAATTAGATGTAGAAGATATGACTTCTTGGATTTATTTTCAGAAAAACTTTGATGCTTATCTCGCTGGTGAAAGATTTCCTTTGCCCGCAGCAGCAGAATAAACTCAAAATATCGTAAAATTGCTGCGAAGTTGGGAATGCAGCTATTCCTCAAAATCTGATAGTTGGCATTCTTAACTACGAAGCTGATTCTATTAATGTCCAGAAATAGCCGTCAGGGGCGATAAAGGAAAAACTCGGTTCTCCAAATTCATTAGGGACTATTTCGGTAATTTTTTGGGCGCTGCTGGCTTTGACTCGGTGAAAGTATTCTGCGATGCTAGACACTCGATAGGTGTACAGCGACATTCCCAAACAGCCGGGAATAGCCCGATCGACTTGATCGTCTAGGGCGATCGCACTGGGGAACCTCAGAATATACAGTCTACCAGATCGCGCGGCTGCAAAATCTGTTTTGGACGATCGCGGATCGTCAAAAGCCGTCACCACAAATTTTTCGCCCGGGTGAAGAGAGAAAATCTCCCTTCCCGCGAGGGAAGATTCAAAAGTAGTTTCTACATCATCGCGGGCGCGAATCAAGCCCAGAACTTCTTCATAAAACAACAATGTTTCTTTGCTGTCATCTTGAATTATCATGCCCATGTGGGTAATTTGACTCGTTTTGAAAAAAGCATTTTCATTAATTTTCCCGTAATTGGGCAGGGCATAGTTGAATCTTTGAAAAAAAACTTGCCGAGTCAAAGGCTGCAACAACATCATCTCGCGCACCCCGACAGCCGCCCCGACAAAAGGACGCGCTTTGCGCTCTTTGTTGTAAATAACCTCCCAGCGGGGAGAGGTATATTTTACAGGCAAATTGATGGACTGGGCATCTTCAGCATGGTTGAGAATATTCAACAAATCAGCAGTTAAAGTAGTTGCCCAACGGTTGCCTTTTACCTTCATAGACGACATTTGCAAGCCGTTATTTTTAGGTTTTTCCCAAACCATCAAGCGAATTAATCCGTGATCTGCACCTTGGTGTTCGAGCCGCACCGATCGCACTTTTGAACAAACTCCATACAATTCGGCAGCCACCGATGCCGATAATTCTCCGATTTCACCGATGCAATATCCAAATTGCTCCCAGTATTGAATTTGTGGAAGCGCATCAGTAACCCCGATACAAATTTCATAAATGCCTGCGATGCTAACCGGCTGTACTTGATTCATATTTTTTGAGACACAATTTGCGGGCGGGATGTCGAGCCACCCGATTTCTGCTCGAATACCTTGCTGCTAATACCAAGATTTATCAGGAGAAACCGGGTCGCTGTCTGTTTTAGAAAGAGTAAACTCGCCCTTTTTCATCTATATAAACTGACCTATCTTGTCTGGTTCGACCGTCGGAAGTGCTGATGCGAACCGTCACAATGTTTTGCTTGGAGTCAACATTGTAGTCGTATTTTAAAGTGGTGCTGGCTCCTTTGACATTAATCGGAATGTTGGCAATATCGGCGGTGCGGTTGCTGACGCGAACTATGATGTTTTTGCTGGCTCCTACTGGCAAGGATGACAAGCCTACACCTGATTGACCATATTCTAGGTTTAATCCAGTTTCATTTAATAGTCTGAGGGTAATGTTGCGAGTATTGTCAACCTGTGCTTGAGGTTGCCAGAATCCGGGTTTTACGCCGCCGTCTGTTGCTGGTTGAGATAATGCTGGATGCGAATGCAGAGAGCCGAGGGCGGCAAGTATTGCAACGGCTGCAATAATTTTTGATTTCACTGTTTCTACCTCCGGTTAAAGTGTGGGTGATATTTCTATCTTAACTTGAAAATCGGATGTTGAAGGAACAAGTTCGATGGAAGTCGTTCGATGGAAGTCGTCCGAGCGAAGAAGCAATAACAGGAATAAAAGCTCATGTTTCAGGAATTAAGAACCTCTTAACTGTCAGCGCAGTTGCTATATCTACTCAGAAACTGGGTTTGTGTAGTGATTAATAGTCCTGGACGCAGGGGTGTCTAGAAACTCGGTTTCTGAGCGGGCGGCTGCTTGCCAAAGGTATGATTTAGAGTATAAACCGGGTTTCTGAGGTAAAGTGCGTCCGGGAGTGGTTAATTGTTAACGATCGCTCTAGCGGCTTCTAGGAGCAGGCGCTGTTCGGCGCGGGCGATCGCCCTGCAAGTCTGTTCTGCTGCATCGACATTCACCGAAATAGAGGAAATCCCCCACCGCACCAAGGATTCAACTGTTTCGGGATACAAGGCTGGAGCATCGCCACAAATCGAGCAAGGAATGCCGGCGGCTCGGGCTTGTTGGATTAATTGTTCGATCGCCTTCATCACTGCTCGATTGCGCCCGTTGAAAGCACTTGCTATTTGCTGGGAGTTGCGGTGGATGCCTAACAGAAATTGAGTTAAATCGTTGGTACCGATGGAAATTCCTTGTACTCCGGCTTTTACGTAATCTGGCAATAAAAATAACACCGAAGGAACTTCTGCCATAATCCAGAGTTGAAACTGGGCGGGGCGATTTTTGCAAATTGTTTCTAAGCGCTGGCGGCAGTATATAAACTCCTCCACAGAGCGAACGAAAGGCAAAATTAAATTGACATTTGTATGGCCTGATTCGCAGACTTTTTGAAGTACGCACAACTCCCAATCAAATAATTCCGGTTCAAAGGTATCGCTGAAACTGCCGTGGGTTCCTGAGTCGCGCAAGTCGAGAGAGCGATAAAATACCGATCGCGGCGCCACCGCAGCAGCAAATAAACTCAGACAGTCCGCCATGCGATCGACAAATTCCGATTTTTGACCGTGTTGCAGCCAAATTTTGGGGTGTTGACAGTCCAAAGCTTCCAATGCCATCAATTCCGATCGCACCAATCCGATGCCGTCTACGGGCAGATTTCTCAGGCGCTCGATCGAACTTGTTTGGCTGACATTAACCAGCAGTTGAGTTGCTGTGGGCGCGCCCCAAACAAATTCGGGAGATTGTACCCCTCGCGGTAAGGATTCCGGATTGGTCGATCGCTCTGAGATTGAAAATTTGTGGTTGGCTATTGACATTTTCGCTGCTGTACTGTACTCATCTGAATTTGTGGCTGTTTCCTGAAGTCGCCCGCTGTCTGCGGTGTCGATCGCTGTTCGTGAGGCGAGGGCAAAAACTTCTCCGCTATCGCCATCTACCAACACCAAATCGCCTGAGGCGATCGCCAGAGTTGCCCCGGCAACACCCACAACTGCCGGAATCCCCAATTCTCGGGCTAAAATGGCGCCGTGTCCTGTCATGCCTCCTTGTTCGGCAACTACCCCAGCAGCAACTTTCAACCAAGGCAGCCAATTGGGATCGATTGTCCGGGCTACCAAAATGCTTCCGGCTAAGAATTGGGCGTTTTCAGGGTGGGAATTACTCATGACTTGGGCAATTGCTTCGGCTTTTCCTGAGGCGGCGGCCAAACCTTTGAGAATCGCAGGAGTTCGGGTTTTGGCGATCGCTTTTTCCCGTACCGGCGCGACTTTTTCCCGTTTCATAACACGGATTTGAGTAAAATAAAATTGCGGTTCGTCGCTGTTTGCTGTGTGGTTGAGCGTCCACTCCAAGATTAGCTCGCTGTCAAATTCGGCGATTACTTTTTTGCTCAATTCCAGGAGTTTTTGCAGTTGTAATTCTTCTAAAACGTATTCGGTTTGTGATTTTTCTCCCAATGCCAAAATCTCCATACAACTGCCACGATTTTCGGGCATGAACAATGCAGGATTGGGATTTTTTTTGCTTGTCCAATTCCCGATATACGGGTTTTTATTAGTTTTTAGATCGCCTATTTTGAGATTGTATGCTAATGTTTTGTAACCCAACCGCTGAAATTTAATTGCTCCTGTTTCCGGCTGAATTTGATAGTAATCTGGGATAGTTTCTCCGCGAGCGAGGGACATTCCCAAACCGCTGGTGGCTTCGATTTCCCAGGCTTCACCCCAGTTTGTTTTTACCTCGCCCGCGGCAATGGCTGGGGCGAGTGGCTGTACTAAAACTGCGGGATTGATTTGCTGTATATTCATGCCGCACCGCTGCCAGTAAAATAGACTTCGGGCTCTGAATACTTCTATCCAAGCTCGTTTGAGTGCGGTTTCAATGGCTTCTGGTTCGGCGCGTGCTGTGTGAGATTCCAATATTCCGGCTGTTTTCGGGTGCCAGGAAGTCAAGGAAGTACGAAAAATTAAGGCGTGCGGGTTGAGTTGGGCAACAGCAGACTCTAGGCCCCAGAGCAGTGTATCTGGAAGTTTGGCGGCGAGGATTTGGTGGCGGATGCTGCGGGCGATCGATTGCAGTTGTCTGGGCCGATCGACATTCAAGTGCAGGGAAGAGTGGGGCCAGTCGGCAAACAGCGGTTCTAGCCAGTCGATCGACTCTAAAAACTGCCAAAATATTGTAGCCGGCACGACAAAACCAGGTACAGCAGGATGATTTTTCTGAAGCAAGCAGCTCAAGTAAAATGCTTTTTGTCCGACTGCATCTCGGTCTGAAGGTTGAATTTTGTCTAGCCAGTAGAAGTTTGTCACGCAAAGAGCCTGTCCTTGGAAAAGGATGGAATTTTTTTGATAGTTTTTCCCATTAATCACTTACCATAATTTTAGGATGAACAAGCGAAAATGGACGGGATTAGTCAAATCTTTCCTCAATCTATTTCTTAAGGCTAACTGTCCTCTTTGTCAGCGATCGGCCGCCGGAGAGTTTTGTGGGTACTGTCACAAGCAACTTCAGCGATGTCAGTTAGCCGAGCCGCGTCGATTTTGGGATTCACAGCAGCGGGTTTTTGTGTGGGGCGAGTACGGCGGGACTCTGAAACGGGCGATCGCAGCTTTAAAATATGAGGACAACCCACAATTAGCCAAACCTCTCGGCGGCTGGCTGGCAGAATCTTGGCTGAGTTTTCCCGAATTAGCCGTTGACAATTTAACAGTTGTACCAATTCCCATGCACAAATCAAAGGTCAAGGAGCGCGGTTTTAACCAGGCGGAGCTTTTGGCGGAAAGTTTTTGCGAGCTGACTGGTTTGTCTTTGCAGCGGCACGGTTTGGAGCGGGTGAAAAATACTCAGGCTTTATTTGCTCTGACACCGCAGCAGCGACAAGCGGAAATGAAAGATGCTTTAAGTTTGGGAAAGGATTTTCGCCGCCGTCTACCGCGCGATCGAGTTTTGTTAGTTGATGATATTTACACTAGCGGTACTACGGTCAAGTCGGCAATTAAAACTCTTAAAGAGTCGGGAATTGCGGTTTATGGCACCGTCGCACTTGCGAGTCCCCCTCGGGGCGATCGCTAATCTATTTTAGCTTTAACTTCACACAGGTTCGATCGTTCAGGTTCGTAGTGAGGACTTTAGTCCGCAGCATTTTCAGAGGACTCGCATTCCGAACGATCGAACCCATAACAAGTTTTTATTTTTAGGGTAAACGAACCGCGAAGACGCGAAGGACGCGAAGAAAGAGTAGAGAAGGAAGAGTTTTTAAGATTGATTTAAAATTGTTAGCATTTTCAGAGGACTCGCATTCCGAACGATCGAACCTATAACAAGTTTTTATTTTTAGGGTAAACGAACCGCGAAGACGCGAAGGACGCGAAGAAAGAGTAGAGAAGGAAGAGTTTTTAAGATTGATTTAAAATTGTTGCAGGTTCGCCGCCAGCGGGAACTGTTGGCTGATGTTCCAGCGGCTGCCGTCGTGAAGCAGTAAGGTTAACGCAGCAGCGGTAAACTTAAAGTGGATCTCGCGCCCGGAGAATTCCAGCCAAGCCTTGTGAAAATTTTCCTCGGTTAAATCGCGAAATGCTACGGTCATGTGCGGTACAAATGGGCGTGTCTGAGAAATGCGATCGACAATTCCTAAATTTGTCTCGACATAACTCATCAAATCTTGTTGGATCTCCATCAATTCGCCCGATTTGACGACACCCGCGTAAATGACGCGGGGCGCGAAGGCCGCAAATCCTGATAGAGTAACGGGAATTGGCACCCGGTTTGTCGCAAACTGGTTTAAATTTTTCTCTAATTTCGGCACATCCGCCGCTGGCCATTCAAAAGTAGGTTGCAGGGTGATGTGGGGTGGCGATTTCAAGGCACCGCGGGTGTTGTAGTGTTCTGCAAAATACAGTTTAATCTGAGTAATCTGCTGTTTAATCTCGTCTGGTGGCACTAAAGCCATAAAAAATCTCTGTTTTGACTGGTTCATGGGATACCATCGCAGTAAGGAAGGAATCCTGCCGTAGGGGCGATCGAGTATTTACTCAATTCCCTGCACCAAAATACCCATTCCCAATCTACAATCCAAAATCTAAAATCTAAAATTTAAAATGCCTTGGTTTGTCAAAATTGAGCAGGGAATTGTCGAAAAGCCTGTCTTTGACCAGTATGTGCCAGCTCACAGAGCTTATGTCCGAGATTTGATTTCTAAAGGACACCGAGCGAAAACTGGCTACTGGGCGAGGCGGGGCGGCGGTATGTTGATGTTTGAGGCGGGTTCGATGGATGAGGCGAAGGCGATCGTCGCTGAAGACCCCCTGGTGAAGAACGGTTGCGTTATTTATGAAATTTATCACTGGTGTGTGGTTGAAGAATAAATAACTGTGTTATACTCATAAATGAACTGGCCCCACGCGATTCCAACGCCCAAATCTTGTCAGGACCGGAAGGTAGCAGCAACACGGGATGCTTGTAATAGGCGTGGTCTCCGGTTCACCCAGTTTTATGAGGTGTAGTTCCTATGCCTGGTTTCGGAGATATTTTACAGAAAGCAGTTTACCTTGGTGTCGGGCTAGCTTCCTATGCTGGTGAAAAAGCAGGCAGCAAGTTAACTGAGTTGCGCACTGAAGCCCAAAAGCTGGCAGATGAATTGGTGAAGCGCGGCGAGATGTCCACAGAAGAAGCTCGTCGCTTTGTTGAAGATATGGTGCAACAAGCTCAGCAACAGCAACCGCCAGTAGAAGCGGCTGGAGATCGAAAACCGGCTGAACCTCGGCGGATTGAAATTGTTTCTGAGGAAGAAGATGTTTCAGCAAAAGATGTTAAAGAAACTGGCGGCGTAGACAAGCTCCGCGAACAAGTGCAGAATTTACAAGACGAATTGCGCCGACTCAAGCGCGATTAAGCTCGAAAAAGCTCGCACAGCAAAGCATTAAGGGAACTCAGGATAATTTCTTGAGTTCCCTTTTTGAATATCACCCGTGTCAATCGATTTTAGATTTTAGATTTGAGATTTTAGATTGAAGCATTGACCCCACGGATGAATCCGGG
>NZ_JAUBOJ010000214.1:0-12558 GCF_036700185.1 Microcoleus sp. BM001215392
GTGGACTTTAGTCCGCAACATACTGCGGACTAAAGTCCACACGTGGGTTCCTTACTTATGACGGTCAATCGACCGGACACGATATGATTAGTTTGAGTTAAATATGCTAAAATATCCAAAAACTATGGTAATTAAGTGGACAAACTTCAGACAGAAATAGAGGCAATTTCCTCTGAGATTGAGGCCTTGCGCCGCGAACGCCAACAGCTTAGCACTGGCGCGATCGCCCCAGCGGGGGATTCGCCCCAAGCCATCGCTGATGCTTACCGCCGTCACGCGAGGGAAACAGCACAAGTGTCGGCAGAAGTCAAGGGAATAGATGATGCGATCGCAGCTCTGTCTGCTCAACTAAATCAAAAACAGCAGCTATCGGTAAACTTGCAAAGAATCAGTCCGATGGAGCAGCAAGTTGAAGAGGGAAGAGAGCTCGCTCGCGGACACGCGCAACGGATTAACGAACTAGCGGCTCAATTGGCCGAAGAAGTGAAGCAACTTAAAGCAATTGCCGACCAAATTAGCCCCAGCTACTGGCAGGTTTATTACAAGCCTTTTATTACGGGTTTTAAGAGTATTTCTGTTCCCTACGTGCGATCGGACGGGGATGTTTGGACTATTGTCAATCGAGTAGTGTGAGAGGCTGCGGGAGCAGAAATTGGAACCACTCAAAACATTTTTTCTGTCCCTATTCCTCTAGATCAACCCCGCAGCAGTTGCTTAATCGTACCCACCAATTCCTGAGGGTGAAACGGCTTGGCGATGTAAGCGTCGGCTCCTTGTTTCATTCCCCAGTAGCGATCGAACTCTTCGCTTTTGCTCGAACACATTACCACCGGCAAATTCTGAGTTTTGGGGTCACTTTTGAGCCGGCGACAGACTTCGTAGCCGTTCATCCGGGGCATCACGATATCCAGAACAACTAAATCCGGGCGGTTGGCTTTGATTTGCTCTAGAGCTTCTACGCCATCACTAGCTACCGTGACGTTGAGCCCCCTACCTTTGAGCAAGTCGGCGATCATCTCCCGCAGAGTGACGCTATCATCAACAACCATAACTGTACTCATAGAATAATCCCTACCAAGTTTCTGGGTTGAAACGTTCACATTAACGTTTGCATTAACGTTCACCTTCAAAGGTGTCTTTGCCTGATTGAGATTGCGCTCTGCTAGATGTAGTTTACCCACTTTTGCTGATTTCCCAATCATTTTCTAAATAATTATCGCGAAATTTAAAGATCCGCGCAATCTCGGTTGACACACGAGGCTCTGTCCGTTAGTCTATCATTTTCTTTCTCAAATGGTACTTTTGTCAAAAAATGAGGGTGCAGTTTGGTTGTGCGTTTGGGGTCGAGGAGGGCGGCCGGGCGCCGCCTGCATCAAAATTTGTCTAATTTTGATTTTTTGTACTCATAGCCGATAGTTTTTGGTCGTAGAGCGTCTCTAAACCGATCGGGTCCTGGCGATAGGTGCGAGTGGATTTTTTGCTACCGTTAGCCACTATTCCCAAGACGCAAGCTCCAGAAATTTTTAATTCTTCTAAAACTTTGCGAACTTGCGATCGGTCTGTTTTGGCCAATTGCACGACCATAATCGTAGCGTCTGTGTGAGCTGCGATCAAGTGAGCGTCTGCCAAGCCTGCTAGCGGCGGGGTGTCATAAATCACTAAGTCAAAAAATGCTTGAAATTGCTCCATCAGATACAGCATTTTTTTGGAAGAAAGCAGCTTGATCGGATCGGAGGGGATTTGGCCGGCGGTGAGTACGAATAAATTGTCTTGGTTGGGCGCTCGCACAATCGCGTCGTTGAGGCTGAGTTCTGTGGAGATGGCATCGCCCAGGCCACGCACGTTCGGAATCCCTAGTTTAGCGTGCAGTTGCGGGCAGCGCAAATCGGCATCGACTAACAAAACTCGCTGTCCGACTGCGGCTGCTGTGGCGGCCAGGTGCAAAGCTACTGTAGATTTTCCGTCTTTTGCTTCGGCTGAACTCACTAAAAGCGATCGCAGCGGCCGATCTGCACTCAGTAAGTGAATGTTCGTGTAGAGCGATCGAAATGCTTCTAAAAATGGATAGTCCAAGTCGCTGAGAATATTTTTCCCGGGCTGCATCGGAACAGTGGGTGTAACTAACAGCGGTTCGAGAACTTCTACTCTTGACTTCGAGTTCGATCGAGCTGATGTAAGTTTTCTGGGTCTGGCGGTTGGTCGGCGCTTATTCTTTTTGGTAAACGGAATCACCCCGAGCACGGGCAATCTTGTGGCGGTTCTCGCTGATTCTGGAGTGTGGAAAACAGTGTTTAGCACCTCTATAAGCAAGCCGATTGCTATGCCCAGCAGCCCGCTTAAAATTACTGCCAGCGCTAACTGTTTTTTGGTGTGTTTGACGGTAGCTGCGATCGGTTTGCCGAATTTGTCGATCGGAATTTCCGGCGGATTGATCAGCACCCAAGGAATTTGCTGCTGAGCCGCATCGATGCGCAAGGCTTCTCGTTTTGCCAAGAAGTCGGACAGACTCTTAGTAACTACTTGCTGTTCCCGCTGTAAATTGTCGTACTCCCGCGTTATTACTGAAAAATTTCTAATTTTTTTGTTAACGTCATTTTGCGAAGCTGTCATGGCGCGATCGCGCGCTTCGAGTTCTTTGATTTGGGTCTCTAAATTTCCCATCACCACTTCTCTTGCTTGCTGAGTCGCGGTTAAAATCAGTTCTTCGCGACTTTTTCGCAGCGCTATCACTGGTAAACTGTCTTCTCTGTACTGAGCTAATTTCATTGACAAATCCGAGTCTATTTTCTGGATTTGACCTAACAGTCCACCGTAAGCTTGTCCTTGGGTCATCAGCAGACCTTGGGGGTTATTTTGTTGGAGTAATTTTTCATAGCTTTGGTAGAGGTTGCGCATCCCTTTTATTTGTACTTGGATTCCTACTTGCTGCCCCCGAATGCTTTGAGATTGTTCTGACAGAGATTTTCCTTCGAGCTGCGGGTCAAACAAGTTGCTCTGCTGCCGCAGTTTTTGGACTTGCAGTTGCAGAACTTCGACTCTTTCTCGCAGCTTGGGCAGCTCCATATCGATAAATTTAATGCCTTGATTAATTCCGGTCAGCCGCTGCTGTAAGCTGTATTCTAGATAAGCTTTAGAAACCTTATCCAAGACACCGTAAATTTTATTTTTGTCTGTATCTTTGTAGCGAACTTCTAAAATTTTTGTGCCTTGCTGTTTGCCATCTTTTGTGTAGCTGAGGCGGTTGATAGACAGTTTGGACATCAGTTCGGTGTAGGTCATGTTGGAATGCCAAATTCGCAAGTCCTTAACTACTGGCTCCATCATTTTGGGACTCCGCAAAATCCTAATTTGGGTTTCGTAGTCTACTAAACTAATTCCTTCTATATTAATTTTTGCTAAGTCGGCAGCCACCGTATTGTCTAATTGTTTGGAAAGCAAACCTTCTGCGGTAGCAGGTTCTACTAATAGGGAAAAATAACCTTCATACTCGAGGGTGATTTTTTTAGCCGTCAGGAAGATCGCTGCTCCTGCGAGGGCGCTCAAACTAACGGTTACTGCCACCATCACCGGGAGACGGCGGCGCAGGACGCCTCCGAGCCATGACAAGTCTAGCTTTTCTTCGTCTGTCTCCTGGACGAACTGATTTCTGTAATTTTGATGAGAGAATTCCGGCAGTTTGCCATTTGACTGTGGTGTGAATGGTTTGTAATCTTGTCTGCTATCCATATTCAGCCTGGGTATTTTTGATGTTAATATTTTTGAAGCTGCCGCGCTGCCACTATGCAATCCTATTATGCAAGTCTATTCTAGCCTTTGCCAGGAATTATCAAGTTGGCGATCGGGATTGTTACCGGAACAAAGATCGGAGAATGCTGAGAAAATTTAACACTCCCGTAGCTGGCCCGACAGGCGAGACGATATTGTTGATGCGGTCTAGGAAGTTCACGAGACCGCTGCGGGAGATGATAATCATGTCGTTGTTGCGAAGTTGGGGATTGAGTTCTTCGTTAATTCCTTGAGTTAAATCGACTTCGATCGTCCGTTTAGTAGCTGTACCGTCCTGATTGACGCGGACTAGCTCGACACTCTTTCTTTGAGCTCTGGTATTCCCGTAGCCAAAAAATCCTCGGGAAATCAAAGCTTGATTCAGGGTGGCATTAGCTGGCAGCCTCAAGGGATCGAGGGATGTTGTGACTTCTCCTACTACGAAAATGTTAATGCCGGGGGGAGCAAAATTAGTGTTCGCCAGTACGCCAGCTTCTGCGGGGTTGACTATGGTGGCTTTGGGAACGACGATCGTGTCTCCCTGCTGCAAGATGGTATCTTGGCTGGCGTCGCCGGACTCTAGGAACTGCCACAAATTGACTGGGATAATTTGTTCGCCCCTTCTGGTGATCCGGCGCACTTGGATTTGTCGAATGTCGGCTTCGGAGGTGATACCGCCGGCTAGCTGAATGGCGCGGATGACGGTGGGGAAGCCTTCTCTGCTGAGGTCGCTTGTGGTGTTGCCGCCGATGACTACGTAAGCCCCCGGGCGGGTGACTTGGCCGACGATCGAGATCGATCGCGGTTTTTCTGGCGGCGGCGAAAAGTTGGCCGTCGCAAATCGGCGGGCTTCTGCTTGGTTGAAGGTGGCGACTGTGGGAATGACGATCGTATCTCTGTCCTGCAAAATGATGTCTTGAGAGATGTCTCCTTCTTCTAAGAATTTCCACAGGTTGACGTTGAGCACTCGCTCCGTGCCGTTTGCTTGCGGGCGGCGGACGCGGATGTTGCGGATGTCGGCGACACCGGTCACGCCTTCTGCGAGTCTTAGGGCTTGGGTGACGGTGGGATACTGTACGCTGGGCGTTACGCCCGGGCCTGAAGTCAGGGTGATGATGAAGTTACCAGGCCTGGTAACTTCTCCGATGACGCCGACGTTGAGGGGGCGGGCGGCGACAAGGCTGACTGTTACTACGGGGTCTTTGAGAACGCGGCGGTAGGCGTTGCGGATGACGTTGGTGGCTTCTACTAAGCTCAGCCCGCGGATGGAAATCAGACCGATCAGCGGCAGGTTGATCGAACCGTCGGATAGGACTTCGTAGCCGCGGGTGAGGTCTGGTACTTCGAGGACTTCGATGAGGATGCGATCGCCGCCGCCGAGTTTGTAGCTTTCGACCGATCGTCCGACGCTACCAGATGGGGGTGTGCTGGCGCCGGGCCGCAATCGAACTTGCGCCGCCGAAGATAGGGGAAATCCCGCAACCATGACGGTGGTCGCGATCGCGCACCAAGTCAAACTCAAGACTGGCGCGGTGATTTGTTTGGGAAAATCGGCGTTAATCACAGGCTACCTATTTTCTTTTGGGCTACTTCATTAGTCTAATCTCTCACCCTTCAAATGCCATCTGATAGATATATGTTTCCCCGAACCCAGAGCGCCCTCACACAAGGGTTCAAGGGCAACATCCCCGGGCAATTTAGATAATTTTCCGCCCAAAATTAAATTTTCTGTCACCTCCAAACCTGCTGCCCGAGTCAATCGATTTTAGATTTGAGATTTGAGATTTTAGATTGAAGCATTGACCCCACGGATGAATCCGGGGGCTTGTTTCATCGGATACAGGTTTTTTATTTCTCCACGGATGAATCCGGGGGCTTGTATCCTGGATGCTTTCGGTCAGTTATCCTGCTGGCCCTATCTGTCGAAAATGTCATCTCATGTCTGTTGAGCTTGCTGCGGGCGAGCGATCGACAACCGCCTGAGTTTCTTGTTAATTTGGTGGAATCAGCCCGCCGCTGACTTAATATTTGTCTCACCAAGGGTATAATTTCATGGCAAGAATGATTCGGGAGCTAATTTTTGGCAATACTTACTTGTTGTATTTATTTGTCTCTGTGGCAGTAATTAGCACAATTTTAATCTTTCAGTTAGCTGCACAAAAAAAAATAGGTTTGCTCTGGGAAAAATGGTTTGCTGTTGCTTACGTATTCATATCTCCCCATGTCAACCTGCCTCCATTTAACTACCTACATTTTATCAATCTTGCTGAGCCAGGTGACAGTAACGTCGCCAAACTTCCCTGGATTTTTTATCCCTGGATAATGTTTGTTTTGTCTGGGAGATTTATTAGTTTTTTCAAAAATCAATTTGTCGAAGCCTTATTATTTTTAATTTCAAGAAATCTAGGATTTTCCCTATATTGTTTGCTGCCAATAACTTCCACACTGTGGTCGCTAGTTCCCGAAATTACGCTCAAAACTGGGATGGCATTTACAGGTTTTACGATTTTTAGTTTTTATCTGGGCGCACGATATGAGTGGGCCGAATTATCTTCGTTACTGCGGTGGGGCTATACCTCGCTCGGCATAATTAGCGTTTTGCGGAACCCGAGTATAGGATCTGAATTTGCCGGAATTACTGGCCACAAAAATGCTTTCGGCAGCCTCATGGTTACGAGTACAGCACTTTGGTACTTGCACTATTCCCAAGGTGCTAAAACTCAGACAGAACGCTGGATATCTCTGGGATTCATGTTTTTTTCATTTTATTTGGTGAGAGCTACTAGCTCTGGGGGTTCTCTAGTTAATAGTTTGATGCTCATAGTTGTAGTGTCATCTTTAAGTATTTTGAGCAGGTTAAAATTTCAATGGGCTTTTACTTGCATTGTCGGGTTTACGGTCTTGGGGATTATTACCAGCGTTTATATCATAGACAACTTAGAGGCGATTGTGGTCGGGGGACTAGGAAAAGATTTGACGCTGACGGGGCGAACGGAGTTTTGGCCGCAATTAATCGCGGCGGCCAATCAGCGCCCTTGGTTTGGCTATGGATTTGATGGGTTTTTTCAGCAAGACGAAATTGGCCAGCAAACTCCCGCTTATTTCATATATACTGCCAATGGCTTTCAACCCAAAACTGCTCACAACGGTGCTATATCAGTATTGCTATCTTTCGGTTATCCGGGACTGATATTAATTTTAATTTCCCTATTTACTAATTTAATTTTGGCAGTGCGACAACTGAGCCGCAGCCCGCTGTCTGAATCGGGAATACCGATTATTTACTTGGTGTTTATAATCTTGAATAACATTACTGAAGGATCTATCGGTGAGCTGGGGGATGTTTGGCTTGGTTACGTGTTAATAACAGTTAGACTCTGTATCGATAGTAGCAGATATCAATCCAACAGCCGCGGCATTGACGGAGGGGATGTGCCACAGCCCATGCACCCACGTTGAATCCCAATTAAGTTGCAGAACTTGAAAATCCAGAGAACTATGATGTACCATATGAATGAGTCTGGTTTTGCAATTATTCCCCAGCCATCGAAAAGTATATTTATTTCTGATAAGGACTTCAAAATTTCTGATGTTAGATAAGCTAACTGCGCTAAGTCAAAAGCTCGGCGCCGGTCTGGGGCTGTTAATTGACAATCTGGTCGGGCTGCTTGACCGAGGTTTGCAGGTGAGTTTGGGGCTGTTTGTAGGGGTGTGGGTGGCTCGCTATCTAGGCCCAACACAGTTTGGGTTGTTAAATTATGCGATCGCCCTTGTGTCTCTGTTTGCTTCTGGGACGGCGATCGGATTGGGTACTCTGGTAGTGCGGGATATTGCTCGCGATCCCGAATGCAAAGAAGAGGCTCTGGGGACTGCTTTTATCATACAACTGGTAGGGGGAATGATTACTTTACTGCTGTCGGTGAGCGCGATCGCCATACTAAATCCAGACGACAGTTTAACTCTGACATTGGTAGTGATAGTCTCCGCCGGAACGATGTTTCAATCCTTTGAAACCATCAATTTTTGGTTTCAGTCGCAAGTTCAATCTAAGTATACTGCGGTTGCTAAAAATTCCGTATCTTTACTGATAGCAGGCATCCGCATCGGATTGATTCAACTGGGAGCACCGCTGACGGCTTTTGCGTGGACGACATTGGCAGAGGTGGCTTTGGGGGGATTGGCGATCGCCCTGGTTTATCAAAGCAGGGGTAATGACTTTAAGTTGTGGCTCTTTAGCTGGCGGCGCGGCAAACAAATGCTGGTAGAAAGCTGGCCGCTGGTACTGTCTAGCTTGGCAGTTTTCGTCTATTCTAAAATTGATTTGATTATGCTCGGTGCTTTTGATAAAACTGAGTTGGGATATTACGCAGTTGCTGTTAGAATATCCGAATTTTTCGATTTTTTACCGCTAATTATCGCCTCTGCAATTTTTAGCAAACTCGCACAGTTAAGACAAAAAGATTATGGCGAATACCTAAAAAAATTTCAGATTTACTCGGATGTCATGTTATTTTTGTGGTTGGGAGTCGGGGTGCCAATTAGCCTGCTGGCTCCTGTCATTGTCCAGATTCTTTACGGCGATGGATATGCAGCTTCCGGCGGGCTGCTGTCAATTTACATCTGGACTCAATTTGGCACTAACTTCGGGATAGCGAGAAATACCTATTTTGCACTCGAAGGTCAACTGCGATACAATCTTTACTTGACGGTAGCAGGAGCAATTTTTAATATAGTATTGAACGCTTTACTGATTCCTCAATATGGAGCTGTGGGAGCAATAACGGCAACTTTAATAACTTATTTTTATGTAACTATTTTAGTAAATTTTTACATCAAACAATTAAACCCGTTCGCCAAAATAATTATGGGTTCGTTAAATTTATATAAAGCAGCTTCTCGGCTGCTCGGGGCGATCGGCTGATTCAAAGAAAACAAAGCCTGCCGCACCGCTGGCATAATCACGACGCTGGCTGTGCGGCAGTCAAACCGTCGAAAAAATATCAACCATCATAATATGTAGAAAATTTTCAATAAATGTTTAATTATTACCAAAGGTTATGATAGGATTTGAAAAATCCGGGTGGTTAATAGATTCTCGAACGCGCCAAAAAATATTTATTTACTATAAGGACTTAAAACTTTCTGATGTTAGATAAACTAACGGCGGCAAGTCAAAAACTCGGGCCAGGTGTGCGTCAGGTACTCGTGAATCTGGCGTGGCTGTTCACTGACCAAATTTTGCAGATGGGTCTGGGTTTGATGGTAGGGCTGTGGGTGGCGCGCTATTTAGGACCTGCTCAATTTGGCCTGCTCAACTACGCTCTTGCCTTTGTGTCTGTCTTTAGTTCCGTAGCAACAATGGGATTGGGCAGTATCGTCATCCGCGATATCGCCCGCAATCCTGAATGCAAAAACGAAACGCTGGGGACTGCCTTTGGGATGCAATTTACTGGCGGCTGCATCACTCTGTTTTTAACTGTCACCGTGATTTCGCTCTTCAAGCCTGACGAGAGTTTGACTCGCTGGCTGGTGGGTATCATCGCCGCCGCAACGATATTTCAAGCTTTTGAGGCGATCAATTTTTGGTTCCAGTCCCAAGTCCAGTCAAAATATACCGTGTTAGCCAAGAATTCGGTATCTTTTTTGGTGGCCGCTGTCAGAATTGGATTGGTGACAATTAAAGCCCCCCTGCTGGCCTTCGCCTGCATTAGATTGGCAGAGGTGGCAATGGTAGCAATCGCTTATGTATATTTTTATCAGTTGACCGGTAATAAAATTAAGGATTTGCGATTCAGTTGGGCCCGGGGCAAGGAACTGTTGCTGGAGAGTTGGCCGATAATGTTGTCTGGATTGGCAGTTTATGTGTACTCTAAAACCGATCAGCTCATGCTGGGTGCAATGGATAAAAATACAGAACTTGGATATTATGCGGCGGCTGTTAAAATCTCTGAAGTCTGCGATTTTTTGCCGATGATTATATCTGCCTCTATTTTTCCTAAATTAGCAAATTTGAGAGAGAGAAATTATGAAGAATACCTAAAAAAATTTCAAATTTATTGCGATACTATGATGCTTTTCTGGTTGGGAGTAGCCATCCCGATTTCATTACTTGCTCCGTGGATAGTGAATTTGCTTTACGGTGACAAATATGCAAATTCAGCAGCGGTACTGGCAATCTATGTCTGGGCGCAATTTGGGAGTAACTTTGGAGTAGCGCGGAATACCTATTTTACGATCGAGGGTCAGTTGCGCTACAGTCTTTACTTGACGGTAGTGGGCTCATTTTTAAACGTGAGTTTAAACTGGTTGTTGATTCCTAAATATGGAGCTTTTGGTGCTACGGCTGCTACTTTGATTACTTATTTTTATGTAATTATCTTAGTCAATTTCTTGATTAAGGAATTGCGCCCGTTTGGAAAATTTATTTGGCGATCGCTTAACTTGTACAATGCCGTGTCTCGGTTGATAGGATTAGTAAAATGATTGAGATTAAACCCCAGATTCAGCATAAATCTAACTGCCCCACATCGGGGAAGATTCTGCATCCAGAAAAAATTTTGTGGCAGGGTATGCACGTTTGTGTTGAATCGAGGTCGAAGGACTCGGGTAGTGAAATAATTGATGTCTTGAGAGTCGGTCACAGCAACAACCACTCGCTGCAACTCGATCTCAAAAAAGCTGATATTTTTTCTAGTAACAGTTACGCTAAGGAATGGTTGGGAAAACCGTTATTAAATTCACTGCAAAATCCTCGCAGCGAACAACTTGAAATCACCAAAGAAATATTCAAGCCGTGCCAGCGGGCGATTATTTTAAACTGTATCGACTTTCTTTACGGGCACTCGCTGTTAAAGTTGCTGAACGCCCAAAGACACTTGGAGTGCAACCCCGACTGCGGGTTAGTGGTAATAGTGCCTAAGTTCTTGAGGTGGATGGTTCCCGATGGAGTCGCTGAAGTCTGGACGGTACCTATTTCTTTGAAAAACGGGCGCGATTATTATCTCAAGTTCGCCTGTTTTGTTGAAGAAGAAATGAAACGTTTCGAGCAAGTTTATGTCAGCGAAGCCTATTCTCACCCGAGTCAGTTCGACATCACTAAGTTTACGAGAGTTTCCAAGCACAACTTTGAGGGAGAAGACACAAAAATTACTTTTATTTGGCGGGAAGACCGCCTGTTTGTGAACAGTTTGCTGTTCCGAGTTCTGAGAAAGCTGAATTTGCTGTCATGGGGGCTGGCTGTACAAAATTGGCAGGTGCGGCGGTTGTTTGAGGGAATTCGATCGCGCATACCCTCTGCAACATTTGCGGTGGCAGGTTTAGGCACAAAGACTCAGTTTCCCGAATGGATTGAAGATTGTAGGGTTGAGAGGTTTAATGAAAAAATAGAGCAGGAAATCTGCGAAATTTATGCTAGCAGCCGTTTGGTAATCGGACTGCACGGCTCTAATATGCTGTTACCTTCGGCTCATGCTGGGATGACAATGGATTTAATCGATGAACGCTGGGGCAACTTTGCACAAGACATTATCTATCAAGAGAGCAACCCCAAAATGGCTGCTTTTCGCTATAGATTTTTGCCCTATCAGACGAACACTGATACACTGGCATTCATAGCGGCTGTGATGGTTGAGACTTTTGATGAGTTTAAATCCCACATGACTGCTGATATTATTAATTAAAATGGTGGAGGATAGCAGGAAAAGATGACGAACTCTAAAGCCATAGTAACGCTGGTAATTGGCCAGAAACATTGGGACAACTGGCATAGTTTGTGCCAAGAAAATTGGCAAAAGTATGCCGATCGCCACGGATATGATATTATTTGTATTTCACAACCTTTAGATGATTCTGAACGGGCGCAAAACCGATCGCCCTGCTGGCAAAAGTGTCTGATTCTCGGTGAAGAATCAGTCCAAAAATACGATCGCGTAGTCTGGGTAGATGCAGACGTTTTGATCAATTGGGCAAATGCTCCTTGTATTGTGGAAGGGGTGGCTGTTGATAAAGTGGGTGCGGCTCCAGAATGGGCAACACCGAACGAACAGCTATCTGCTGAAGCTAGAGACAGATTGTTTGAGACATGGGGAATTACCGACGAAAAAAACGAGCGGGATACTTATGCTAAATACGGTATTCCAGCCGAATTCGATCGCATTGTCCAAGATGGTATTATGGTACTGTCGCCGTCTCACCACCGCTCGATTTTAGAAAAAGTTTACCGTGAATGCGAAGAAACAGGATTCGGTGAAATGCCTTGGCTTTCTTACGAACTGTTAAAAGCCGATCGCGTTCAATGGATCGATCCGCGCTTCAGCACTGTCTGGAGCGTCCATAAAGCCTTGTATTACCCATTTTTGCTGCCAAAACCGCACACAGAATCAAGTTTGCCAGCTCGCGCTAAAAGCAAACTTTTAGCCAAAGGGGTGCCGCCGTGGTTGGTAGACAAACGGGCTAGCGAATGCGCGACGACGGCTTTAATCAATACTTTCTTTCTGCACTTTGCGGGGACTGCGGGTGAAATGAGACTGGTAGACTTAGAATCTACTTCTTGGCGCGATTTGCGCTCGGCTTAATTTTTGACAGTAGACAGTAGACAGCTTGCCGCTCGTTGGATCGAAGGGTTGACTGTTGAGGGCGACCTCTACCCTTAAGTCGGAGGATTGGAGTAATGAATAGTCTGATTTTAATCGATCGCGATCGGGGGGGCGGGCTTTAAACCAATTCTTTCTGGTAAATACTCGGGAATGTTTTTGTCCGAAACTAACTTGGCATACAATCATCAAAATAGTAGAG
>NZ_JAUBOJ010000215.1:0-2232 GCF_036700185.1 Microcoleus sp. BM001215392
CCCGGCGATTGAAATCGCGGCGACACAGACAAAACCCACCTCCGTGGGTTGAAGAAGGCCGGACATCTCAAATTATGTCATTTTCGACCGTCGGCGTCCGGCGGACATTGTTTGTGTAGACGCGGTTTCAACCGCCGTCTTATCTTACCTAATAGATTCTGGGAATTTGCGCCCAACATCACCAAACCCCAAACTACAACTCCCGCGCCGATACTAATCAACAATACCAACCCAAAAGAATTAATTCCCACCTTCACCAAAGGCAAAGCAATCACCTGATTCGGCGGGTCTTGTTTGATTAAATAAGGAGAACTCCCAGCCACTACTCCGGCGACTCCCAAACCAAAGCCCACAGCTTGAATCGTGACTTCTAATTTTGCATCCCGATAAGCTTCTTCGATCGCCACAACACCTCGAATTGCTTCCATTGCCTTGTCTAGCAAGCCGGAACCGTGTTTGAAATAACCTAAATCTGCTTGAATCTGCCTTTGAAACTGCGGGCAGTTTTGCGTCCCGAATGCTGCGAGGAAACTTAAATCTGTATCCCTATCATTATACTTTTTACTGGATTTGATGTCAAGACTTATTTCATTTAATTTATTTTGGTAATTTTGGGCGTTAATTGCGATCGTATTTTCCCGAAACTGCAAATCAATCAACAACCGGGCATACTTCACAGCCCGCGGCGGCATCTCAATCATCTGAGTTTCCAGATATTCCAATTCTTTCTCATTTAAACCCGCACCTTTCGATTGTCGCAGCTTCGCCTTATCCCGCTGCAAATACTTAAAAGTTTGGTCAATATCGAGTTCAATTTGCTTGTATTCCTCGCGAATCACCGCATAAAGCTTGCGGCAATCGCCATAAGCCCGAAGAATCTTATTTCGGTACAAAAACAAATCCATAAAATCGCTGTACCGCGTCTCATCCCAGATTTCATCAGTTGTCTGGCTGTTGAAAAACCAGATAATCACGTGACAGTAACTATCCGGCTGATTGAGATCGCCGTACTCCAAAATTGGACTGCCGAATAACTCGCCTTGACGAACAAACTTCGGGAGATTGTCATCGGAAATCAAGTTTTCCAGACACTGTTGGGCTAAACCTTTGAGAAACTGTGAATCTTCCCGCGCCGCCTGATTTTGTTCCACACTCAGCCCAGCCGTAATCAGCAGAGTTTGACCGAAATAACTCTGCACAAAATCCGGCAGCAAACAGTTATCGGGATTAAATTCTTTGAAGATGCAAACATCGACAGCGGGCGTTTTTTTGTTGTTAACTTGTTGCGGTACGCGAATTTGTAAACCCAAAGCATAGCTGTCATCAATCCGCAGCGGTTGGGCGAAACCTTGGAGGCCAATTTGCTGGTTGTCAAGGGAAATATCCTTAGCAAAAGCGAGAGAATTTCGCCCGCCGACAACTTGTTTGTTAATTAGTTCAACTCGCCATCCGAGAGGTTCATCTTTTTTTTGTAAATAGCTGCCGTTGAATGCTTTACCGACTGCTAATTTAGTTTGCAATATCTCGTTGCACTTTTCCCACACTTTGGTTGATTCTACAGGAGAACTCGACTCTATTTCTGGGGGTTTGCAGAGGTGGTAGGCAAATAGATAGACGTTGGGGGCATAGATTTTAGTATTTTGAGTCATTGCCTTTATCTGATTTCTGTGCATCTAGTTGTTGAAGTTTTTTATAAGTTTCTTCAATATCTTGACGCAGAGTTTGAGTAGTATTGGTTAACATCTGCTGTGTGGTTGCGGTGGGTTTGCCGGCATCGTCGATATCTTGCCGCGCTTGTTCTCTTAATAAATCTCCCAATCCATGATGCGCACACCACTTGCTGATAGTCGTAGCAATCGGGAATAATTCATCATTGGCTGATTCTGCTATTTGTGTCTCTAGTTACTGTCTGCTTAATCTGCATCCAAGCCTGCTAAAATTTTAGTAGCAAATTCTCGTAAAAATTCGGCAAAATCATCGTCTAACAATTCTAGATTCGCTGGGAGGATTGTGGTTGCTTCGTCATCGCGGCGACAGGATAAGAAAGAGCGATCCGATTTAGATACGTTTAATGGCGTTTTTTAGTCATTCTTCATAACCCATGTTTAGAGGATTTTACATTTTTTCAGGCGGGAAAACAAGGGATTTTTTGCGGAATTTGAGGTTTTTATGCGGAATTTTAGCTTTTAATTTTGAACCGCAGATGTTGGCGGATGGACGCGGATGGACGCA
>NZ_JAUBOJ010000215.1:2332-12484 GCF_036700185.1 Microcoleus sp. BM001215392
GATGTAAGGGCCCAGAGATAATGCGCTTCCCGGCAGTCCGTCGGGGGTTTAAACCTCTGGCGGCCTACTACCCATGTTTGTTTGATTTTAAATTTTTTGCGGTGGGATATCAAGGGATTTTTGAACCGCAGATGTTGGCGGATGGACGCGGATGGACGCAGATGTAAGGGCCCAGAGATAATGCGCTTCCCGGCAGTCCGTCGGGGGTTTAAACCCCCGCCTCAAAGCGAAAGTCCTCTCAAAGAGGACTGAAAAACTCATTAGTCCTCGACCGAGGACTTTCGCTATTAGCCAGGGGTTTTAACCCCTGGCGGGATTGTGGGAAAAACCCAGGCTAACTCAACCCTTCAACTAACAGATTGCGAGCATTTTCTAACGCTGACTGCAACTTACTTGCATCGCGTCCTCCAGCCTGGGCTAAATTCGGCCGCCCGCCACCTTTTCCGCCGCAAATTTCGGCAATTTTGCCGATGAATTTGCCAGCTTGTAATCCTTTTTTATTGACTTCCGGACTAAAAGCTGCCACCAAACTTACCTTGTCTGGTTCAGGAATTGATGCTAAAACAACGGCAGCATTTCCTAATTTTTGCTGCAATCTTTCGGCGGCAGTTTTTAATGCTTCTGCATCCACATCTCCCAATTTAGCTACAATGATTTTGAACTCACCAATGGACTCAGCTTGTGCTAGCAATTGGTCGGATTTTGCGATCGCCAATTCGGACTTTGCAGCAGCCAATTGTTTCTGAGTATCCTTCAACTCATTCTGCAAATTAGTAATCCGGTTCGGCAATTCTTCGGGTTTCGCCTTAAATCGATCGCCCAAATCGCGCACCACCCTGTCGCGCACGTTCAAATAATCCAAGACAGCCTGGCCCGAAACCGCTTCAATCCGGCGAGTACCAGCCGCAACCCCCGCTTCGGAAACAATCTTAAACAGCCCGATTTCAGCCGTATTGCTGACGTGAGTCCCCCCGCACAATTCCATCGACACGCCGGGAAAATCGATAACCCGCACCACGTCGCCGTACTTCTCGCCAAACATGGCTGTGGCTCCTTTTTCTCGCGCTTGGGCGATCGGCATTTCGGCAACTTCCGCAACGTGGGCTTCAGCAATCCAACTATTAATTAAATCCTCAATTTTCTCCAATTCTTCTGCTGTGACAGCGCGCGGAGAATTGAAGTCAAACCGCAATCTGTCTGTCGATACCAGGGAACCAGCTTGGGAAATTGAATCGTCTACAATTTTTCGCAAAGCTGACTGCAATAAGTGAGTTGCTGTGTGGTTGGCTTGAACTCTCCGGCGGCCGCTATTGTCAATTTTCGCAGTCAAACTATCGCCAACTTTTAGGGTTCCCCGTTCTACAAACCCGAAATGCACGAAGAAATCCGACTCTTTCTTCACGTCATCAATTCTCACCAACAAACCATCACCAGTTTCTCCGCTTTGCAAATAACCTTTGTCCCCAAGTTGTCCGCCGGATTCTGCATAAAACGGCGTTTGGTTCAACACAACTTGTACCTCGGTTCCCGCCTCTGCTGATTCCACAGCTTCACCGTCAACTAAGATAACTTTGATTTCAGCTAAACTCGACAATTCATTATAGCCAACAAACTCTGTACCCTGGATAGTTTCAGCCAACTTGTCCAAGGAACCTTGCACTGTTAAATCAATGGTTTGATGAGCTTCTTTAGCGCGAGTTTGCTGTTCCTTCATCGCCACTTCAAAGCCGTCTAAGTCAACAGTAATTCCCTGTTCTTCGGCAATTTCTTGGGTTAGTTCTAAGGGGAAACCGTAGGTATCGTAAAGCGTGAAGGCATCTTGTCCGCTGATTTGTTGGTTGGTTTGCTGTTTTGTGCGATCGACAATTTCCTCAAGCAGCTTCTCTCCCCGTTCCAAAGTCTTGAGAAACTGCGCCTCTTCCCTTGCCAATTCTGCCTTAATTTGAGCCTCGCGCGATCGCACATTTGGATAAACTGCTTCCGAAAGAGCGATCGCACTTTCAGCCACCCGCACCGTAAATTCGCCCTGAATGCCAATCAGCCGCCCGTGGCGCACCACCCGGCGAATCAAGCGACGCAAAATGTAACCGCGCCCCACATTTGACGCGCGAATTTCGTCCGCAATCATGTGCACCACAGCCCGAATATGGTCGCCAATTACTTTTAGCGAAACCTTGACATTTTCATCGCTATTGTGGTAATCAATTCCAGCAAGTTCTGCCGCCGATTGGACGATTGGAAAAATCAAATCTGTTTCGTAATTGTTAGGGACTTTCTGGAGGATTTGTGCCATCCGTTCCAATCCCATTCCAGTATCAATATTTTGATTTTGCAGCGGTGTTAAATTGCCCTCTGCATCCTTATTGTACTGCATGAAAACTAGGTTATAAAACTCGATAAACCTGCTATCATCTTCGAGGTCAATATTGTCACCTCTTTCTGGATGGAAATCGTAGTAAATCTCGGAACAAGGGCCGCAGGGGCCTGTGGGGCCAGATTGCCAGAAATTGTCTGCTTCTCCCATGCGTTGAATGCGATCGCCCGGAATCCCAATTTCATCGCGCCAAATCGCAAAAGCTTCGTCATCTTCGCGGAAAACGCTAACAACTAAATTGGACGGTGACAAACCGAAAACTTCTGTGGAAAGTTCCCAAGCCCAAGCAATAGCTTGTTTCTTGAAATAATCCCCAAAACTGAAGTTACCCAACATCTCAAAAAACGTGTGGTGGCGGGCGGTGCGGCCGACGTTTTCGATGTCGTTGGTGCGGATGCACTTTTGCGAAGTGGTAGCGCGCGGTGATTCGGCGGTGCGCTGTCCGAGAAATATCGGCTTAAATTGTAGCATTCCGGCGATCGTCAGCAATACTGTCGGATCTTCCGGCACCAAAGAAGCGCTCGGTAATATTTTATGTCCGCGATCGGCATAAAATTGGAGGAAGGTTTCGCGGATTTGACTACCGCCGAGAGACTTAGGAGAAATAGACATGACAAAAAATGTTAAGTATGTGAAGATGTGGTAGCAATAGAACTCAATACAGTTCAGTTAACAGTGTTTATTACCCGGAGATCGCCCTCGCATCCCCCTGCTTGTAGGGGGACTTTGAGACAACTCTTGTCCCCCCCTTTTTAAGGGGAGCTAGGGGGGATCGGGCTTAACCCAACCGTATTGCAATAGAACTTACATCTATGTGGATATTTATATCATTATACTTAGTAATGTAAAGACTCATCAAGTTTTACAAATAGTGCTTTACTCCTCCCAAAGCTCGTGATAATTTAATAGTAGACACCGAGACAGAAAGAAATAGGAGGTCGCCATATTTAGAAACAAAGTTCGAGGATATAGGCATGGTGTCTCCGGTCTAGATTCCCCAGCGCAGCCGAAATTAACCGATCGCAACTTGGAATAGTGGCAAAACTGCCGATCGCGCAGTCAAGCCAAACCGCAGTCGAGTCAGACTTATTGTGCTTGCGGAATAAAAGTAAAGCTGCACAAGTTGTAAACCTTAGTAAGAAATTCGTTCTCTACCGGAAACACATCTAGTTTGTTAGAAAATCAAAGATTCTCATATTATTGGGTCTGGTCGTTGTCGATCGGGCCCTACGCTTTTTGATAGCAGAAGAGGGCGAGAGGGGAGAAAGTCCGAGGGGGAGAGAGTCCGAGGGGAAAGAATGCCGGTAGAAGCATCTCTGCGCCAGCTATTAGAGTGCGATCGTCTCCCTCGCTTGCGGAACTCACTTCGAGGGTTCCGCTCTATTCGTGCTATCCGGCTCGGACTGCTGTGACTCGATCGATCGAGCTTTTGAGTAATACCTTATACATAACGGGCGATCGTCGAACCCGGTTTTTGCCGTTGCTCCGGCGGTGTGGCATTAGGCACGGTCAAAGATGCGATATCATTGAAAAGTAAGTACCAGACATTAAAACCTACCTCGCGATCGGGGCGAAAGTCTACGTGTGAGGAGCTTGCTGCAAGGCAAGGATAGCAAATCGCTATTTTGGGGAGCCTGGTTCTGGCTCTGATGATTGCCTCCAAGAACCTGAATGTCAGGAGATTTAAAGTTAAACTTCTCCAAAATATCATCCCCGACTAAGGGGTGGGAGTGTCTAACCGTCGAGCTGTGCCAAGTCAAAAAGCCCCTGTATACGACAACTGTCAACGATCGCAGTAAAAGTCGGCATCAGCTCTTTTGGGCCTGGTTAAACAGTTTGACTAGCAGTTTAACAAAAAATATAGTACAGTTCTTAAACTCACAATTTTAGGAGATTCGAGGTAAAATCATGGCCGAAATAACCAAAGAAGAAATGCGCGAACGGCTGGGAAATATTGACCAGATTCGCGATATCATTTTCGGAGCGCAGCTTAGAGAATACGACAATCGCTTCGATAAAATAGATTCTGATTTGTCGATGATGCACCAAGATACGCAGGCTCGCATCGAACAGGTAAAAACAGTTCTGTCGGCAGAAATGAGAGCGGCAGTTGATTCGTTTGAAAAGAAAGTTAAATCCCTTACCTTAAACACCCAAGAAGAAAGCGCCGACCTCCGGCAGCAAATCGATCGCGTTAACCGCAAATTCTCCAGCAGCATAGAAGCCCTGGACGAGGCCATAGACAATCAAACCAGTTCGATTCGCGACGAACTCTCCCAAAGCAGAGAGCGGCTCTCCGAAGAAACTCGCACTCTGAAAACACAAATTTTTGAAGAACTCGATCGGCGCTTTTCCATGCTCAGAGATGTTAAAGTTTCCCGAGACGACATGGCAGAAATTCTGTTTGAACTCGGCATGAGGCTCAAAGGAACAGAATTTGTGCCCGAACTTAAAGGCGTTGCTGATAATAAGTTAAATAGCGAATTTCTGTTGCCGGAGCGCCACCACCACGGATAATAACGCATGGCTTTACCGAAAGAAAATCCGGAAGTTGAAAATCAGCTAGAGGGTTTTGTTTCTCAACCTGACGAGTCTGCTGCCCAGGCAGCATCCCAGCTAGAACCCTTGCTGAATCTGTTAGTCGATCTCAAAATTATTGCTGGTTCAAAACAGCAAAATCCTGAGTCCGAAGGTGACAAAAGCAGCAAAAACGGTCAAGCTGGGGCCCTCGGCGGGTTGATGGATTTGTTAACTATTTCCTCGCCCCAGCCAGAGGAAATTGCAGCACAGCAAAATCCAGCTCCCGAAGGTGACAGGAGCGACAACAATGTTCAAGCTTTTGCCCTCGGCGGGTTGATTGATTTGTTAGCTATTTCCTTGCCCCAGTCAGAGTCCATTGCAGCCGTCGGGTCAGAAACTGCATCTCACCAACCTCAGTCTCCTGGTTCGGCGGATGTTACAGGCGAGTCCAAAAGTTGGCTGTTCGCTACTCAAAAACTCCATACTTCAGAACTAGAAAAAAACTATTCTTCAGCTAAAACTATAGATGTTTCAGCAGATGTTTCGGATCTTCAGACAGAATCGCCACCCCTACAAGCATTGTCTGACTTGAGCATTTCCGATTCTCCCCAGCACCATAGGGGAGAAAAATCCCAGGATTTAGACACCGCTTTAGACGATTTGACCGATCGCCAAACTCTGGCAGCACCCTCCCCAACCGATCCCAATTCCCTAGTTCCCACACTTCCACAGCCGTCAGAAAAAATATATTTAGATGCGGTGGTTGCTGCGCTCCCATCGATGCCACAGTCCCCTGAACAGCCGACACAGCTATCGCAGCGCTCGGAAATATTAGGCGACATTAAACAAAACTTAAATGAAGCCGACAACGCGATGGGAAGGCTGCAAAGTCTGATTTTTGGCTCGCAAATGTCGGATATCGAACAAGTGAAAAATCTTCTGGCAGAAAACGACTTGCCGGGGGTGCGCAATCTGCTAGCAAGCATCGACGATAAATTAGGAAAACTCGAACACCAAATCTACGATCCCCAAGAGCTGATCGCCCTGATGCTGCCTTGGATTGCAGAAATTCTCAGCCGCAAAATTTCCGATTCCAGAGAAGAAGTTGTCAACGCGATGGTACCGATTATTGACGAAGTGATTAGGGCAAAAACTGTGGAAAACAAGTCAGCCATGAGCTCGGCCATCGCTGAATTGCTCCCCGACGCACTTGCTCAACAAATAATCAATTCGCCAGAGGATATTGCTAAGGCGATCGCCCCAGAAATCGGCCTGGCGATTAAAGAGCAAATTCGCCTCGATCAAGAGTCGATCGCCCAAGCCCTCGCCCCGGAAATGGGCAAAGCAATTACAGCCCAAATATCCCTCGAACGCGACTCTATGGTGGATGCTCTCTATCCGGTAATTGGCAGTACGATCGCTAAATACATGGCAGAAGCTATTAAAACTATCAACGAAAAAGTATCAAATAGCTTGAGCATGGAAGGAGTTGGGCGCAAAATTCGCTCCCAAGTACAAGGAGTCTCCGAAGCTGAATTAATCCTCAGAGAATCAATACCTTTTAGCGTCGAAGCAGCATTCTTAATTCACAAAGCATCCGGCTTGGTAATTTCCGAAGTTCAAAACTCAGAAACCTACCAGTTAGAATCAGAAATGGTAGCAGGAATGCTGACAGCTATTCGCAGCTTTGTTAACGAGTGCATCGTTCGACCCGGAGAAATTTCGGAACTCAATCAAATTGAATACGGCGACTCCAAAATTATGCTAGAAGTAGCGGGATACTGTTACATGGCAGTCGTAATTAAAGGACAACCGCCAACTTATTTTGTCAACAAGCTGCGGAAAACAGTTAGTAATCTCATCCTTAATTACGCTAAATTAATTCACCAATTTAACGGCGATCCGGGTACTATACCGGACTCGCTGCACCCGTTTATCAAAACTTTATTCGACCCACCAGAAAAGGAAAAATCAACGAAACCGCCGATCGCCCTAGCAGGTATCAGTTTACTCGCCCTCAGCTTAATCTTAGTACCTTGGGGAATTTATCAATACCGCCGCAACATCGACCGCAGCCTCGAAGCAACTACCGCTTTAGCTTTAGCCTCGACCCCAGAATTAGCAGTTTACCGCTTAAACGCTGACGTTGACGGCAACACTCTCAAGTTAACCGGAAAATTGCCAAATCCCGAATTGCGCGCCAAAGCTGAAAAAATAGCCGCATCAACGGCACCAAATCTGAAATTAGACAATAAAATTATCGCTGTAGATGTACCTCCAGATCCGGTGTTGGCGGCGGCCCAAGTGCAGCAAATCACCGCTGTTTTGAACCGGTTGTCGGGCGTTTCTATTTCTAGTCGATATGCCGATCGCAAAGTTACAGTAGAGGGGACAGTCACCGACGGTGCAGACATCGAGAAAATTGCTCAGTCCTTGAAGCAAATTCCCGGCGTTGAGTTGGTCGTCAGCACTGTTAAACTAGATCCGCTCAAAATCGCCAGCCGTATCTACTTCGAGCAAGGAACGACAACATTAGACTCAACATCAGCAGACATCATCGCCAATATCAAAAGTTTCATGGATCAATATCCTCAAAAACATATTAAGATAATTGGACACAGCGATCGGACTGGGGAACTTGTTACAAATCAACGGTTGTCGCTCCAGCGTGCCGCAGCAGTGCGAGATGCTTTGGTGCGGCAAGGTGCTGACTCCAAGCGCCTCCAAACCGTTTGGAGTTCAAATCCTCCCCCGGGCGTGGAACCCAATCAACCGCTAATTTTAAGCAGATGCGTGCTATTTGAACCCATAACTAAGACCATAAACAGCAAATAATTATGTCAGTTACTATATCTAAAAAAATGTGCATGATCGGCGACTTTGGCGTCGGCAAAACCAGCCTGATCCGCCGTTTTGTCGATCGGCAATTTAGCGACCAATACCTCTCGACTGTCGGAGTAAAAATTTCCCGCAAAAGTATCGTACTAGAAAACACAAAACAGCAGGAAGGTGTCACAGCTCAGTTGCTGATTTGGGACTTGGAAGGCCATACAAAATTCAAAGGAATCGCACCGACTTACTTGCAGGGAGCTAGCGGCGTTTTAATTGTTGCCGATGTCACCCGCTCCGAAACAGTGGAGCGAATTTCCGAACACATCAAACTTTTTTCTTCAGTCAACCCCAAAGGCTCAATAATCATCGCTTTAAACAAAGTAGACTTGATTGACGAGGAAAAATTAGCACTGCTAGTAGAAATCTCTCATTCAATAGGTCAAGACAAAGTAATAGCAGTTTACACAACATCTGCTAAAACAGGCAAAGACGTTGACGAAATTTTCCACAAGCTAGCTTACACAATGGTAGAACCAGTATGAACCCCCTTTTTCATAAGCTTTTGGGCCCGCGACAAACAGAGTATCTGGTAGTAAATCACAATTTCATCATTCAAGAAATCTCTGCCGAAGTCCAGAATTATGCCGATACTCCCGGCGACGCGCTCCCGGGTGCAGATGCTCGCATCAGTTTTCCCGAACTAATTGGCATTGAAAATATCCTGATGTCCATCGTCATGGGACGGCGGCCGAGTTTTGAACTCAAAGGTATCGCTCGGTTTGCCGACAACAACCGTCCTTTATACTTCGATATGTTGGCTATTGAGCATGAAAACGAACAAGATATGGCAAGTAACTTGCTAATTTTGATTGAAGATACCACCGAAAAGATGGTGATGAAGCAATCGTTGATTCAGAGAGCAAATGAAGCTAATCTTTTGGTGAGCGCCTTAGCAGCTTCAAAAGATTATATAGATAAAGTTATTCGCTCAATGGGCGATGCTTTGTTAGTGACAACAACATCAGGAATTATCAAAACAGTCAATCAATCGGCACAATGGTTGTTTGGATACAGCGAAGCAGAATTGATCGACCATCCCCTATCGATAATAGTAGTGGAAGAAAAATTGCTTTACCAAGCTCGACACCGCTATATTTTGTCTCAAAAAGAGCTGCTCAGAGAACTGGAAGTAGTCTGCGTTACTAAAAGTGGAGAAGAAATTTGGGTAGAATTTTCCTGTTCGGCAATTCAGACAGAGTTAGAGGGACTTTACGATTTTATCTATATCGGTAGGGACATCACAGAACGCAAGCAAGAAGAAATAGAAATTCGCCGCTCTTTGGCAAAAGAGCAAGAACTCAGACAGGTAAAATCTCGTTTTTTCTCAATGCTCGCTCACGAATTCGGCAATCCTTTAAATACAGTATTATTTGCTACTCAAATCCTCAAAGAATACGGCGACGAAATCACCAACGAGGAAAAACAAGAATACCTAGAACACGTTAAATCAGCATCTAAACATATGGCTCAGCTATTAGATGACGTGCGGTTGCTCAGCAGCGCCGAAGCTGGAAAACTTAAATTCAATCCCGCACCAGTTGACTTGCCAAAATTTTGCAGCGAGTTAGTAGAATCGATTAAAATTAGTTACGGGAAAAATCATAGAATTAACTTTGTTTCCCGAAAATCAACTCCGCTTGCCAAAAAAAATAATCGGGAGTCGGAGGAAACCCAACACTGGCCAACACTAGATGCAAAATTGCTGCGACACATCTTGACAAATTTGCTGTCAAATGCTGTGAAATATTCGCCGATCGACAGCTATATTGATTTTCAATTAAATTGTCATAATGAAGAAGCCATATTTAAAATTAAAGACGCAGGCATTGGCATTCCAATAGAAGACCAAGAACAACTGTTTGAATCTTATTACCGAGCCCAAAATGTGGGAAAAATACCCGGTACAGGACTGGGTTTATCCATAGTTAAGCAGTGTGTAGACTTGCACGGAGGTCAAATCGAATTTGCCAGCGACACAGGCTTAGGCACTACATTTATAGTCACAATTCCATTTGAAAAACAGAGGTAATACAATTTTCAATTTTCAATTTTCAATTTTCGCTTTGACAATTGGGAATTACCCGCCTAAAAATCGGTACCGCGCCACGTACGCGAGCTTGGCTGGTCGAACCCAAAATTTTAGACAAAAGTTCAAGCTGCCAGATTCATCTGTGGAATAAATGTCAAATCGAAAAATAACGTTGGACGTTGGATGTTCGCTCGGGGGGGACAGCGCTAATAACGAATAACTGATGACTAATGACTAATAACTAATAACTAATGACTAATAACGAATGACTAATAACTAATGACTAATAACTAATAACTAATAACTAATGACTAATGACTAATGACTAATGACTAAT
>NZ_JAUBOJ010000216.1:0-3113 GCF_036700185.1 Microcoleus sp. BM001215392
TATACGAAAGAGGCGGAAACAGCGATGTAGAAGAAGCTTTTGTAGAAGTAATGACAGCCTTTGGAATGCCTAATGATGCAATATCCCATCAGCGATATGTGTACATGGCTTATGGAATAGCATTAGCAGCTAAACCGACCATTAAACATTACTTTCCTGAAGAACACAAGGCTGATATCGTTCAAGCAATTGTATCGTGTTGGCTAAAGGATGGTGGTGAAATCCCAGAAACTTGGGCAGATACCTTGTTTCCTCATATCGACAAAATTGGAAAATATCAAGCTGCTGATGAAGCTTATAATATCTTCTACGGGTTGTTACAAACACTCAACACCAAAACAGCTTATAAGGCCATTTTGGACATTCTGTATGATGCCATTACTGGCGATGCAATTTCTGGTTTTGCTGCGGCCCAACGAGATATGTTTAATTGGTGGTTGATCGAGGTGATTCCTGCTGCTTATTGTTTAAAGCTGCCATCTACTTTATATTCGGGAAACTGGAAATTTCCGCCGTTGAGTCAGTGTGTGTAATTGCGATGAAGAAATCAATATAGCAACCGCCACATCGGTTAGGACAGAAATAAAGTCATGAATAGATCCCTGACTTCTCGCTTCATAAACGGTTTGATTCGGTTGCTATAACTGTCAACTGTCAACTGTCAACTGTCAACTGTCAACTGTCAACTGATAGAGTATTCTGTTTTTACCTTTCCGCATACACAAAAGCAGGTACCCGCTTGTAAGCAGGCGTGCCCGATCGCTTTTCAATCTCCGGATGAAAAATTACATTAACTTCAGGATAAAACATCAAAGCAGCACCCTCACGAACCGCCCCGTAAATCACCTCGACATTTTCCATTTTACCCACATTTCCCTGCACAGTCACCCGCTGATGTTCTTGCATACCAGCGCTTTCTGCATCGGCGCGATTCATCAAAATGCAGTTGCGGTGCGGCATTCCCCGGTACTTGTCATCATTTTTGTAAACCACAGTATTGTGCTGAGAATAACTGCGTCCCGTCATCAATGCCACAACTAAACCCCGCACCGATTCCGATGTACCAAAATCTTTAATTTCTGGTAAAGTTAGCACTGGTAAAGGTGCCACAAACATTTTGGCTTTGCCGGAATCGGTGGGAAATTTTGGTTCGGTAAAAATCCGCCCGCTGATGGTAAATTCTTCTTTGGTTTCATCAATTGTTGCCATTTTTTCAAAGCCGGGAATTGTTTTAGCAATCAATTGCCGCACGTACTTGGTATCTTGAAGTTGGCGCCAGTCTACCGGATAAGTGCCGTGAATTCTGGCGGCTAATTCAGTTAAAAAATGTACTTCGGGAATTAAATCAGAATCTTTGAGATGAGTTTCGCCTTCATCATTTAAACGCACAAAATTATTGCCAGATTCTACAGTTGTTTTGTAGGGATTTTCAAAGCGATTCAGCACCGGCAACACAATTGTATTGTGATGAGCCAATCCGCTAAAATGGCCCAAATTTGGTTTGGTGGCGAGGTAAATAATGGTTTCAATCTTGCCTAAAGCGCGTTTGGCTTCAGTTGAATCAGGATTGGCCCCGTACAAGTTGCCGCCCAAACAGATTAGCGTATCGACTTTGCCTGCATCTGCTGCTTCAATGAGCGATCGAGTGTTGTAACCCTTAACAGCGCTCAGGGGACGCCCCAATAACTGTTCGAGAGTGTGTTGGATTTCTTTTTTTAGCTCCACAGTCACGCCCATAGAGCCGAATCCTTGGACGTTTGAGTGTCCTCTCACCGGCATTAATCCCGCCCCTTCTTTGCCGAGATTTCCCGTCATCAAAGCAGTGTTGGCGATGCTAAACACATTATCTACGCCGTTTTGGTGTTGAGTAATTCCCATCGCCCAAGCGAAGACAACACGCTTAGAATTGCCGATTATTTTGGCTGCGGCTTCAATTTCTGCTTGGGAAACTCCGCAAGTTGTAGTAATAGTTTCCCACTCGGTTTCGCGGGCGTGCTGCACTACTGCTTCCCAGCCTTCTGTGTGGGCTTGCAAATAATTTTCGTCGAGCAATCCTTGTTCGATTACCGATTTTTGAATGCCGACAAATAGCGCCGTATCGCTGCCGGGAATTGGTTGCAAGTACAGCGACGAAATATCGGAACCGGGGATGAGCGACTTGATGGGAAATGCCGGAGAACCAAACTTGACTAACCCGATTTCCATCACCGGATTGATGACAATTATTTTACCGCCTTTGTCGCGAATTTTAATCAACTCGTTCATGAAGCGGGGATGGTTGTAGGCAGAATTGGCGCCCGCAAGTACGACGCAATCTGCTTGCTTTAAGTTTTCTAGACTGACTACCGAGGTGCGGGTACCAAACATTTCGTTTAACCCGGTGGTCGAGGGAGCGTGGCAGAGATCCGAACAATCTGCTAAGTTGTTAGAGCCGATCGCCCGCATCATCAATTGCAGCAGAAAAGCCGCTTCGTTGGAAGAGCGACCGGAACTGTAAGATGCCACTCGTTCGGGGGTTTTGCGAAACGCAGCCTCGGCAATTTCATAAACTTCTTGCCAAGAAATGCGATCGTAATGAGACGCACCAGCCCGCAAAATCATCGGAAAACTCAACCTTCCCAGCCTATCTGCTTCCCTGGAAGTTAACTGCTGGAGTTCTGCAATAGTGCGATCTTGAAAATAGTTAGTCGAGATAGCAGGTTTAATTTCAGCCGAGATTGCTTCAACACTTTTCATACAGCGCTGAAGTTTTTCGCCCTCTTCATTAGTAAAGCCTCCTTTCTGCCCGCCAGTGCCCCAAGAACAAGACAAACAAGCACTTTTGTGCAGCAAAGTTTGCCAAAGTTTCGGGCCTTCCGGCGACAAAGTATGCTCTGCCCAATATTCAATTACGGGCAAACCGCCGCCGATTTCTGGCGTTTCGTCATTTTTCTCGCTAAATGGCGGAACGGGTTGGATATTTTGGGAGTTGGTGTCCATAGGGTTTATTTTTTGTTAGAATTGCGAATTGATGTACAGTTAGGTTTATTACTATAATTTACCGCAAACTTACAGCCAAAAAATTAGTCAATAGATAGATGTTTTAATCTCAATTAAACTGTTGGTTCGTAGTG
>NZ_JAUBOJ010000216.1:3213-12456 GCF_036700185.1 Microcoleus sp. BM001215392
AGGACTTCAGTCCTTCTTCACCCAGGTTCGTAGTGAGGACTTCAGTCCTTCTTCACCCAGGTTCGTAGTGAGGACTTCAGTCCTTCTTCATTCACAAAGAGAGGACTGAAGTCCGAACGATCAAACGGGGTTTACTTCCTCTTATTTAACGCCTGCTTCCCAAACCCAAGACAAAGCAATCGATCGCCCTCAGCAACATTAGGGTCATTCTGCAAATAATCTCCCAACCACTCGCAACTCCGAGCAATCATATTATTCAGCTCCAAATTCTGCAAAGGCCACAGAATTACAGTCCGATCCCTGCTAGCAAAAGCCAGAGTTTTGCTGTCTGAACTAAAAGTAACGCTCAACACCCGATCGCTCGATTCCAAAGTCTTCGATAGCAGCGCCTGCTTGCCGTCAAAATTCCACAGCTTCACAGTATTTCCCGCACTCGCCGCCGCAATCAACTTGCCGTCAGGACTGAAACTCACGCTTTCGACAGTATCGCTGTGGTCGAGTTTTTCAGTTAAATTTGCCGCCTTACCACCAACAGCCCACAAATAAACTTTTTTATCAGCGCCAGCAGCAGCAAGAGTCTTACCATCTGGACTGAAACTCACATCTCTTACCCTGTCTCCGTGGTCGAGAGTTTTCACAATCTTCGCTGACGTACCGTTAAATTCCCACAGGTAAACTCTCTTTTCTCCTGTTATTTCCACAGCCGTTTTTTTGGCGATCGCCTTGTCGTCAGCAGCCGTAGCAGTAGCAATTGTTTTGCCGTCGGGGCTGAAGCTAACGCTAATTACAGGATTGCTGTGATCGAGTTTTGCAAGCAAAGTTGCTTTCGCACCGTTCCAGCGCCAGAGGTACAATTTGCGATCGGCACTGGCGGCAGCAATTATCTTGCCATCTAAACTAAAACTCACACTTCTAACAATGCCGCTGTGCGAGAGAGTATCTAACAGTTTACCCTGATAATTCCAGATTTTCACCGTTTTGTCATCGCTGGCAGAAGCAACAATTTTATTGTCCGGCGAAAACCCCGTCCAGGTAACAGAATCATTGTGACCTTGTAAGATTTTGATTAAACTGCCGTCAGGGCGCCACAGCCTCACCGTCTGGTCGCGGCTAGCAGAAGCAATTGTTTTGCCGTCCGCACTAAAACTGACTTTATAAACCCAGCCTTCATGACCAGATAAAATTTTGTTCAACGGAGTCTTGTTTGGTTGCCAAATTTTTACCATTTTGTCCTTACTTGCGGAAGCAATCGTGCCATCGCTGCTAAAAGTTACGGCTCTCACGTCGTCTTGATGTCCTCGAAAAGTGTTGAGCAAAGTACCGCTGGGACTCCAAATTTTTACAGTATCGTCGGCGCTGCCGGTGACAATCTTTTCGCCGTCGCGACTGAAACTCGCGCTGACAACTGCATCGTTATGTCCTTTAAGAGTTGTGATTTCCTCACCTTTTGCGTTCCAAATTTTGGCTGTGGTGTCGGCGCTTGCCGAGACCATTCGTTGGCTGTTGGGGCTGAACTTAACGCTGTAAACAATGTCAGAATGTTTGGTTAATGTTTTGGGATTAATTTGAAATTTCTGGGTTTTACCTTGTCGGTTCCAAAGTTTGACAGTTTTATCGGCGCTTCCGGTCGCAATTGTTTTGCCGTCCGGGCTGAAACTGACGCCGAGCACCCAATCTTTGTGTCCGGTTAAGGTTTGTAGCAATGTTTTTGTCTCTAGGTTCCAGATTTTGATTGTGTTGTCGTGACTCGCGGAAGCTAGGGTTTTGCCGTCCGGACTGAAACTGACGCTGGTAACAATTTTGGTGTGGCCGGATAAAGTGGCGATTGGACTTCGATCGTTATCCACTTGCCAAATTTTAATTGTGCGATCGGCGCCACCAGTCGCGATCGTTTTTCCATCCGGGCTAAAACTAACACTCGTCACGCTATCGCCGTGCTTGAAAGTTTTTAATAACTTACCTTTTTTGCTCCACAATTTAACAGTTTTATCCGCACTTGCCGAAGCAACTAAATTACCATCGGGACTCACACTCACATCCAAAACAAATTTGCTGTGCTGCTCAAAACGGTTGCTTTCTTGCACCCCAGAAACTGCTTCTCTGAGTCTCTCAGCAATTTTATTTTTAGTATCCACAGGTAGCGCTGTGCTTTTCAGAGAATCACGACCAATTTTGATACTATTTTCTAACACTCCCAATTGATTTTTTTCATTAGAAATCACCAAAGCTTCCGAAGCAGAATTTAGGGCGTCAGTCCGGCTTGTCTCTGCTTCTTGACGCGCGCTTTCTGCTAATTTTGCCTGCTCAAATCCCATCCAAGAAACACCTCCGAGTACCAGCACTCCTAGAATCGCCGCCCGCAATTGCCATTTCCGACTTTGATAAAGTTGAGCTTCTGCTTGGTGCTGTTTGTCTCTCGCTTCCGACAACAAAGCATCTTGCTCTCTGTCTTTGCGAATTTGTTCAATTTCATCTCGATTAATTTGGTTTTGCTTTCGCAATTCCTCGAATTCTGCCTTTTTATCTAATTCCTGCTGCTGGCGGATGAAGCTAACTAGATAGTCGTGAACGAGCTGGTAAAGCTCTATCGGCAGTTCCGTCCACCGAAAAACCAAACCGGATTTTACCAACAATTCTAAGACCAAATCTAATTTATCAGATTCGGCAAATATTGCTAAATCTGATGCTAATTCAGCCCGAGTTTTGAGGGGGCGGATCTCATCTTCATCGGTCAGAAAATACAAAACTCTGCGCGCTGCGACTTCATTTTCTGGGCCGCAATCTTTGATAACTTCTTCGACAAATCTTTCAACTAATTTGTGTTGCGGATTGTCCCCGAGTTCCTGATATTGACTTAAAGTTCTAATATCCTCTTGTTGCAGTTGAGCGCCCACAAGTTGCAGTTCGATGGGGCGAACTTCTCCCCATTCTCCAGCTAAATCTTTGACTAATTCTTCGATCAGCTCTGGTTCTAAGTAAAACTGCGATCGTTCAGTTAAAGTGCGAATTACCGATCGCGCGTCGCCCTGGGAAAAATTTCCCAAATAAAACAAAATATCTTTGCTGAGAATGTCAGCCAAAATATCATTATTTATAAATTCACTCTGGTGTTTTGGTCTGGAAAATTCCAGCAAATAGTGCAGGTAGTCTTCCCGCAAAGACAGCACTACTTTTAAATACTTGATTGTCAAGCATTCCCGCAAAAAATTAAAAAATATCTGTCTTTCCGCAGGCTCTTTCCATACAAAAAAGAACTCTTCAAACTGGTCAAATATCAAAACTGTCACTAGATGTTCTGAATTTATTTGCAGCTCTTTAATGATTTTATCGTATTCGATCGCCTGTTTTTCTAGGATTACTTTGACAGGCTCTGAGTGCTCAATTTGAGCAGATTCTTTTACATCCGAAGTGCCGTTAACTCCCTTACCAAGATTGCCATTTACTGCGCCTGCTGCTGCTACAGTCAAATCTACGGAAGCCTTTCCCGGAAGAGCCTCGTAAATTTCGCGATCGAACATTTCAGATTTAAGAGCAGATAACTGTCTGCTTAATTCCTGGGGCCAGTTGTTGTAAACTTGCAGCACAACAGGCAAAACAGTCCGCATTTCTATCTTTTTTTGCTGGAGTGCAGGCACTAATCCCCCGGTGACTATTGAACTTTTTCCAACTCCAGACTGACCGTAAATTACTGTCAGTTTGTCTGGCGTATTGTTCATCCTATATATCAAACGGTTGAGGTCTTCTTCTCTGCCAGAAGCAGTAATTTCGTCAGCAATAGTAGCAGCGGCGACAACTGTTTCGGCGGCGGGATTAATTGCTTCTCTGTGCGGCTGCAACTTTCCGGCTCCAATAAAAGCTCGGAACCGATACGTATGTTCTACCGCTCGATAATCTTGCTTAATTTGAAAGGCTTTGAGATATTCTCCCCGCTGAAAATAGAGTCCTCGCAGCATTTCTAAAACCCTCAAATACAGTTGCGGGTTGTAGCAAGCCTCGGTTTCCTCGCGAGCGATCTCTAAATTTGCGATCGCCTCGTCCATCTCGCCCAACTGGCTCTGAGCCTCTGCTAAAATTAACAGATACAAGCCTTGATGCTGAGACTTTACAGGCGTTCCGTGTCCCGTCGCTTCAAAATTTGACTTGAGAGCGTCTAGAGCGACTAAAGCCCATTCTTTCGCCCCTTGCCAATTCTTTTGCTCTAAGGCTACTTTAGCCAAAAAGCCGTAATCTTGAGCTAAATTAATTGTTGAATTTTTCATATTTTCGTGTAACCTCCGAGCTTTAATCGCTAAATTCCAGAGTGCATCCCAATCTTCTAAATGCTGCAATACTTCGCCGAGTTGATTGATGAATATACCGACTGCATCCGCCTGTCTGGCTCGTTCTAAAACATCAATACATTCCTGAAAATAATTTTTAGCTTCCGTCCAATAAGGACGGTTGCCACTGCGGTGCTGTTCTGCTTGGAAGCGGTAGCAAAGACCGATATGGAATAGTATAATTCCCTCTATAACAGGTGCAGGGTAAACGGTAAACAACAAATCGCTAAAGGCTGTTTTGGGGCCAATAAATGCTACTTGATGTTTCCAAAACTTGAGACTATTTTGATACAACTCAAGAGCCTCATTTAGGCGGTGACAAAAATACTCGTTTCGGGCGCGAATAAATTGCAAACTCGCCTCGATCGCTGGTTCTAACCTGATGTTGCAAGTTTCCAAATCTTGCCTTGCCGATTCTAATTCAGTTAAAGAATTAGCTCCGAGAATGGCTGAATTACTTAAACGCCAATTGCCGCTTTCTAAAATTTGAGTAAAAATGCGATCGCCACTTTTGCCCAAAAAGTCCACCAACTCGTCTGGGCCGAGCACAAATTCAACGCTTGTCGTCCAAGTCTCAATATCTGTGACTAACCGAATGAGTTTTTTTAAGATTTTGTCTGTCACCCACAGCACCACGGGGAAGGGAAAATTATTGCGAAATTCTTCCCTGACGTAGTTGGTAGAAGTCAGCACGCGATCTATCGCACTTACCGATTCCAATCCAAACACCATTAAAGCTTGGGGCTGGCTGTCAGCAAGTTCGGTTTCTATCGTCGTGTACAGAGTTTTAACAGATGTGGGGAGGACAAGTTCTCGAATCTCAATTCCAGACTCTTGCCGCAATTGACGTACCGTTTCCTCTCGCATCGCACTGTAATTGCACCTGAGCAAAATCAGCGAGAATTCCCCCTGAGACATCGAGAGAGTCCGGGAGAGGGTTTGCAGCGAACTTTTGTTTTGCTGTGCTGCTGTGTCTTGTTGGCAGTGCGAATTAATCATAATATTTGAAAATTGCGATAGGATAGATGCTGTAGAAAGAAGTGATTGGTGATTGGTGATTGGTGATTGGTTGTTCGTTATTGGTGATTGGTTATTGGTTGTTCGTTATTCGTTATATCAATTCTGGTGATATCGTCAGGTGATTTAACCTTTCTATAACGCACAGAACACAGAGAGAGAGAAGAGAGAGAGAGAGAGAGAGAAGAGAGATGAATGATTCCTTGGCTTGACGGAATTGATATTATTGGTGATTGGTGATTCGTTAGATCAATTCTGGTGATATCGTCAGGTGATTTAACTTTTCTAGAACGCAGAGAACACAGAGAGAGAGAAGAGAGATGAATGATTCCTTGGCTTGACGGAATTGATATTATTGGTGATTGGTGATTCGTTATTGGTGATTAGGAAGAGGGAAGAAATTATTAGTTATTACGAAGAAGTGAATTCTTATGTATGGTGTACACTGCTCCCCTTACAACTTGTAGGAGGTTCTTAAGCATGAATATCACTCTGAAACAATCGAGTTTACTGCTGCAAAATTAGTCGTATTTATGCAATTATGGGCGCCGACTGAGTAACTAAAATTTTCATTCCTTAAATACCTCGGACTCACATTCTTCTCTCGGAGAGAAGTGTTGAGAGGAAAGGAACCAGAGGCTGCTCAGGAGCAAAAACCAAGTTTTTTGATTTGTCGTTCCTCCATCCGAAATTCCTAGAAACCGGGTTTCGACGCCCTCCTGCGCAAGCGCTGAAACTGTCTAATTTTTTAACCGATCGCCTTTAAAGCATACCCGAGAAAATACATACTCTGTTATCATAATTTCAGCCAAACCCACCGGATTTTACTGAGTTTTTTTTTGCCTCGGTCGCTCAAATTATACCGAGCAAAAAAGTCGCTACCAAAAATCGGAAAAATCGGACGAGGTTACTCACAAATCGCTGAAATATTGCATTCCCTGCTTTGCTGGCCCCTCGCCGCACTGAGATAAACTACGGGTGGCGGTTCCTCAATAACGAGTTGCAGATTTTGGGTCATAATTTTATCAATCTCCACATCTAAATTGTTAGCTGAAAAATCCGGTGTGTCCGCATCCTCGCTTTCTTCAATGGTGATTGTGGTGGTTGGTACCGCCATATTTAAATCAAGCCGATCGCCAAAATCAGACACTTTCTGATTTGGCTCTATGGTTTGAGCGGTATCAGCGGCCACAGCTTGAGCTGCATTAGCCATTAGTGCGATCGGCAATAATACCATTGCATTTATCGTTTGTCGCGCCGTGATTTTCCCCATGCTATCCTCCTAGTATCAACTAAATTTTGGTGCTGCTATAAATTCAAACATCGGCTGCTCCTTAGCTGCCTTGCTATTAATTAATAGTGGCTTATTTTTCGAGAACATATAACCCCAACTGTGAAACTTCGGGGCAAGTTTGCCGGAGGGAGGGCATCGGGCCAACTCTTCCCGTTTCTATTGATTACGTGAAAACTCTTAAACAATCAGGTTTTCCTCTAAGTAATTTCCTCCAGAAGAGCTGTCTATCTCCGACTCACAGCGGCGAAAAGTTCGATCGCACCCCCAGTGCTACCAGCAAGCTGATGTGAGCTACCGCACCCATCGGACATCTCTGAATATTTGTAATTCTTTGCAGAATTCTCGCTACCAGGAAGAGCCTGGTAACGCTGCTTGGCGAAGAGTCCCAAGCGCCTAGACGGTTCCTACTTAGTCAAGCCGTGTTCGAGGGCGTAACGAACCAACTCAGTACGGCTGTTAGTACCAGTCTTGCTAAACAAACGGCTGACGTACTTTTCTACATTGCGCACGCTAGTTTCCAAGCGACGGGCAATTTCCTTATTCATCAAACCTTGAGCAACCAAATCTAAAACACTTTGTTCTCGGGGAGTCAAATCAATTTTAACCGGCGAACCGCTTTGGACGATCGAACTCCGCCCGCTTAGCAAAGACTCAATTCTCGCCATTTGGCTCGCCAAAGCAGCAATATCAGGACTTTCAGCATTGCCGCCCGTCTCCTTAGCCGCCGCGCGGCGGGCAAGCAAATTCGTGACAATTGCCACTAACTCGTCGGGATCGAAGGGCTTAGAAAGATAAGCATCGCAGCCTGCTTGATAGCCTTGAATGCGATCGCCCGTCATCCCCTTAGCCGTCAAAAACACCACCGGCAAAGCCTTATAGCGAGGATCTTCCCGCACTTGCTTGAGAAACTGATAACCATCCACCTGCGGCATCATAATATCTGAAATCACCAAATCCGGATTCATCTGCTGCAAAAGTTCCCAGCCATCCCGAGCATTACTAGCAACCTCAACCGAAAAATCACTATCTTCCAAATAAGCTTGTACCGCTTCCCGCAAACCCGGTTCATCATCTACCAATAATAATCGTGCTGACATATCCGTTACCCTTACGTTTTACTACTATTATCTTTTAATTTAGCCGAATTCAACTATTTTTTCACTCGTTCTATAGAAGCAACTCAAAAAATTGCGATTAAACTCCTATAGGGTTCAGTTAAACCCGATCCCCCTAGCCCCCTTAAAAAAGGGGGAACAAGAAATTGATCGAAGTGGGTCTTTTTAAGGGGGATTTAGGGGTATCTCCGGGGGAAAAACATCATTAACTAAACCGTATTGTGGTTAAATTCAAGAATTTTGAGTTTTGTTTTAATCCAATGATTAAAAACCGATCTTTTTTTTAATTCACAACTCAAAACCGCGCCGAGTTGTTCGCGATCGCGCGGCAATCTCACAATTATTCTTGTCTCCTTCCGACTTAAACTTTAGAACGATCGGTCAAAATTTCATAACCGGTATCCGTCACCAATACAGTATGCTCGAACTGAGCAGACATAGCATTGTCAACCGTTACAGCAGTCCACTTGTCAGCCAGCGTCCGAGTATACTTAGAACCAGCATTCAAAATCGGTTCGATCGCCAATGTCATACCCGATCGCAATTTCACGTTAGGCATTTCGCGGGTGCGGAAATTGAAAACCGACGGTTCCTCGTGCAAATTGCGCCCGACACCGTGGCCTGTAAACTCCTCAACAATGCTAAAACCGTTACTTTTGACATGATCCTCGATCGCACCAGCGAGATCGAGCAAATAAGCACCAGCCTTGACTTGTTCGATACCTTTATATAGAGCTTCTTCTGCAACTCTAATTAATTTTGCCGATTCTGGTGTCACTTCCACAACTGCGATCGTGATGCAAGAATCGCCGTGAAAACCTTGATAATATGCTCCCGTATCTACTTTGAGAACATCTCCAGCCCGAATTACTTTTTTAGGGCTGGGGATGCCGTGAACAACTTCGTTATTAATGCTAGAACAAATCGAACCAGTGAAACCGTGATAACCTTTAAAACTTGGAGTTGCACCCATTTCACGGATGCGTCTTTCGGCATAAACATCCAAATCAGCAGTAGTCATTCCCGGCTTTACCAGTTGGGAAATTTCTTTCAGCACCGTTGCGACAATTTTCGCAGCTTGCCGCATAATTTCGATTTCGCGTTCCGACTTAATTTCAATGCCTCGACGCTGTTTTGTGACTTGGGGTTGTTTGGTTGGCCCAGAAAGCAGACTGCTAAAAATATTCATGTATTGAATGTCAGGTAATTTTGTAATTTGAGGGCGGGTATAGCAGTGGACAGTGGACAGTGGACAGTGGACAGTTGCACAGTCAGGAAATCAAACCGTTGATGCTATGGGTTAGGAGGCTCTATTCATGAGGTTATTTATGTCCTCATCGCTGGGGCGATTGCTATAAAAGCAAAAAACCGCAAATATCGGGTTTTTTCGGGAAAAACCGCTGTGTTGTTCCGAGCTGTCGATCGCTTGTCCTTTAGCTAGCTTAATATTTTTCTTGGTAATCTGCACGGGAGAGGGAGAGGGGGAGAGGGGGAGAGG
>NZ_JAUBOJ010000217.1:0-9264 GCF_036700185.1 Microcoleus sp. BM001215392
GCTACGCTCCCGGAAATGCGATCGTCCTAGATGATTTGCTCAAGGAAGCCCAGGCTATTTTTCCGAATACAAAAATGGCCTATGACTTTTTGACCTATGAAATACCCAGGCTTGTTGAAAAGTAGGTTATATAAATTCCGGTAACACCAGAATGATATAGTCATTGTTCCCTGAGCGTAGTCGAAGGGTCGCAGGGAACAATGACAGTTGTGAAGTCGTTTAAATCTCAAGGTCGTGGTAAAATAGAAAAACGAATTCAATGGCGTTTTATGTCAAATCTTGAATTATTAGCCCAACTTCGGCAATTATCCCGTGCTGACAAATTTCAAATGATGCTATTTTTAATAGCAGAATTGACGAAAGAAGAAGGAATTATAATGGGTAATGAATCTGCTGAAATTATGTATTCAGTGCATAGTTCTAATAGTGCAGCACAGCAATTGATGCAGTTACTAGAAACAGAACAAAAACAAACTCAAAATGTTTAATGGTAGGCGATATTCTTTTCAACCTAAACGAGATGAATTTGGTGTTTTAGCTGATGTTCCGTATTTGCCTTTAACACTAACTTATCAAAATCGTTCTGTTGAGGTTATGGGTTTACTCGATACAGGAGCTAGCGTAAATGTTTTGCCCTATAATGTTGGGGTGCAATTAGGGGCTATTTGGGAAGAGCAAAGATTTTCTGTTACTTTAGCAGGGAATTTAGCGAGTGCTGAAACGAAAGGGTTATTAGTCTTGGCAAAAGTAGGGGACTTTGAGCCTGTTCAGTTAGTTTTTGCCTGGACTAGGGTGAATAATATTCCGATTCTTTTAGGGCGAACTAATTTTTTTAATGAGTTTGATGTTTGTTTTTATGGGTCACAATTAGCGTTTGAAGTGTGTCCTAAATTTAGGAAGAGTTGAGATTATAAATCTTCAATCTAAAATTCAAAATTAGTTGTATCCTAACATTTGACAGGCAACTGGATTGTGAACTCTGTTCCTGCACCGGGAGTAGAATCAACTGCGATCGTACCTCCATGTTTTTCCACAACAATTTGACGGGCAATAGCTAACCCCAATCCAGTGCCTTTACCAACAGCTTTAGTAGTAAACAAATAATCAAATATTTTCGCTTTTACATCTTCTGTCATGCCCCTGCCATTATCTCGGATCTGAATCAACACCTGGTTGGAGATGATTTCGGTGCGGATAGCAATTTGTTGGCGATTGGCTTGGAGTTGGTCAAAACTTTGGGTTTGGGCCATCTCATCAAATACGTCGATCGCATTTGCCAAAATATTCATAAATACTTGATTTAATTGACCCGGAAAACACTCGATTTCGGGAAAACTGGCATACTCTTTGAAAATCTCGATCGCAGGCCTTTTTTCGGAAGCTTTGAGCCGGTATTTGAGAATTAGCAAAGTGCTGTCGAGTCCTTCGTGTAAGTTGGCTCTGACTTTGCGATCCGTATCTGCACGGGAGAATGTGCGCAGGCTCTTGCTCATCGATTTAATCCGATCCGTTGCTCCTTGCATTGAATCGAGCAACTTCGGCAAGTCTTCAATCAAAAAATCCAGGTCAATCTCAACAGCCTTTTCTTGCACGGGTGCGACTGCATCGGGATAGTATTGCTGGTAGAGAGCTAGATGTTCGAGCAAGTCTTGAATGTGTTCTTTGGTATTGTTAATGCTGCCGTTGAGAAAGCCGATCGGATTATTAATTTCATGAGCAACTCCTGCTACCAAGTTTCCCAAAGAAGACATCTTTTCGCTTTGCACCATTTGAAATTGGGTGCTGTGGAGTTTGTCTAAGGTATCTTCAAGTTGAAGGTTTTTAGTGTTGAGTTCTTCGGTACGTTCAGACACGTTAATTTCTAGAATATGACTGTACTCTTGTTGTTTTTTTAACAGTTGTTTTACCGTAAAAATTAATTGATTGAAAGAGATAGTCAACGTGGTAATCTCATCTCTATCGGTAATGGAATCTGGTAAATTAAAGTTTAATTCTTGGAGTGATTTTCGAGCAACTTCGGTGAGAGAGTGAATTGGGCGAGATATCGCCCGACTTGTAACTAAAGACAGCACAGTGGCGATCGCGATCGAGCTTGCCATGCTGCCTCCAATCACCCACAAACGCAGGGCATTACTAGCGTCGATCGCGACTTCTGCTTCTTTATACTCTTCGTATACCATTTTAATTATGGCTAATATGTCATCAGAAAAAGTATGTATTTGATCCATGAGTACACTTCGCTCTAGGTCAGTCATATCTGCCTGAATGCTGGTGATATTTTCAGGTTTGATGGTAGCTGGATCGAGGCGAGGCAATAGGCGCTCGATGGCATGACTGTATGCTTCTGGAACCCCTTGATGCTTTGCCAAAAAAGCAGTAATAGCTTCAATTTCACCATGACGCTCAATCTTTTCCTGTCCGGCTGTGCCGCCATGAGAAGTCTTAAACTTTACCCAGCTTTGCTGAAAGCTTTGAGAGTTTTTCTTGAATTCCACATATTCGTGTTGCAGTTGTGCAGGCCGATCGAGTAATCCCTTAATCTTTAGCTGATGGTTAGAAGTTTGCAGCACCTTCACCTGCACACCGCTGATTAAATTGAGTTCCTCTAAAACGTCATCTACCTTAGCAAGCGCTAACTTTTCTTGACGATCTGCGATTAAAATTCCGATTCCTGTACCCACGATCGCAATTCCTAGCGATACTGCGTAACCCAATGCGATTTTTCGTTTAACCGGCAAGCAACGCAACCAAGATATAACTTGATTTTTTCCCACTTCCAATTTCTTAAATATCTTATTGTACATAAAAGAACTATCGTGTTTGTGTAGTAGTTTTGGGCTGCGCCATTTTTTACTAATTCTGAAACTTTCGTCCAGGGCTGATTTCGTTAATGGCGCGATCTGGCTCTGATTCTTTTCAACCGTGCCAGAAAATAAATATTGATGAAGGAAATATAGTTGAAGATCGATCGCGATCGCCTAGGATGATGTCAATACATCGTTAGCGCAGCCCTGGAACAGGATCGCCACTCCTACAAGCCTAGCCCGACCACAAGCACTTTACAAATAGGGTGTGGGCGAATTTGTTGTAGAGTCGGCTCTGTGCCGTGTCCTTAAACAGATGATTGACAATCGTCCAAGCCTCCCCAGCCAAGCGATCGCCCCCAACGACTCCTTCGGCTCCTGAGCAGAGCCAATGCTTGCTACAATCTGGGAAGGTAAACGTTGTGGCTCACACTACAGCCCCTAATGCTGCAAACTAAAGCTAATTATTAAAAATCTGCCTCTCCTGCCATGTTTAAAAATCTGCTAGGCGACCCCAACGCGCGCAAACTGAGAAAATTTCAGCCTTGGGTAGCTGATATCAATATCTTGGAAGAAGACCTCCGCGCCCTCTCCGACGACGCTCTCAGAGGCAAAACGGCCGAGTTTCAAGAACGTCTGGCAAAAGCTAAATCTCTCAACGAGGAGAAAGAGATCCTAGACGAAATCTTGCCGGAAGCTTTTGCAGTGGTGCGGGAAGCGGGACAGCGGGTTTTGGGACTGCGCCACTTTGATGTCCAACTCCTCGGGGGCATCATCCTGCACAAAGGCCAAATTGCCGAAATGAAAACGGGTGAGGGCAAAACTCTCGTAGCGACGCTGCCGGCATACCTGAACGCCCTCAACGGTAAAGGCGTACACATCATCACCGTCAACGATTATCTCGCCAGACGGGACGCGGAATGGATGGGGCAGGTGCACCGCTTCCTGGGACTGACTGTGGGACTGATCCAGCAGGGCATGGATCAGGTGGAACGCAAGAAAAATTATAACTGCGACATTACCTACGCCACAAACAGCGAAGTCGGTTTTGACTATTTGCGCGACAACATGGCTACTGTCATGGAAGATGTGGTGCAGCGTCCTTTTAATTTCTGCGTGATTGACGAGGTTGACTCGGTGCTGATTGATGAAGCGCGGACGCCTTTGATTATTTCCGGCCAAGTCGAACGCCCCAGCGAGAAGTACATCCGGGCTGCTGAAGTTGCGGCTTCCCTGAGAAAGGAAAATGAGGAACACTACGAGGTTGACGAAAAGGCGCGGAACGTGCTGTTGACCGATGAAGGGTTTGGTGAAGCTGAGGATTTGTTGGGCGTTACGGATTTGTACGACCCGGCTGACCCTTGGGCGCATTACATTTTTAATGCGATTAAGGCGAAGGAATTGTTTATTAAGGATATTAACTACATCGTCAATGCCGATCGCGAAGTGGTGATTGTGGATGAGTTTACAGGGCGGGTGATGCCGGGACGGCGCTGGAGTGACGGTTTGCACCAAGCGATAGAAGCGAAAGAACACGCGGAAATTCAGCCAGAAACTCAGACGCTGGCGACTATTACTTATCAAAATTTCTTTTTGCTATATCCGAAGCTGTCGGGGATGACTGGGACGGCGAAGACTGAGGAAACGGAATTTGAGAAGATTTACAGCCTGGAAGTGACGCTGATTCCGACTAACCGGGTTCCCAGCCGGGCTGACCTTTCGGATATGGTTTACAAGGCAGAGGCCGGCAAGTGGAAGGCGATCGCCCAAGAATGCGCCGAAATGCACGAAATCGGTAGGCCGGTGCTGGTGGGTACTACCAGTGTGGAAAAATCCGAGTTGCTCTCTAGGCTGCTGCGGGAACTCAAGATTCCTCACAATTTGCTGAATGCGAAACCGGAAAATGTGGAACGGGAGTCGGAAATTATCGCTCAAGCCGGACGCAAAGGCGCTGTGACGATCGCCACAAACATGGCCGGACGGGGTACCGACATCATTCTGGGCGGTAATTCTGAGTACATGGGACGGCTGAAGTTGCGCGAGTATCTGATGCCGCGCATCGTGCGCCCCGATGATGAAGACGGGTTTTCGCTGGTACAAGCGCCTGGTATGGGCGGCCGCCCCGCAGCTCAAGGTTTTGGTCAAACTGCCAAAAAAGTCAAGTCTTGGAAGGCTTCGGCCGAGATTTTCCCGACACAGCTATCGAAAGATGCCGAGCAACTGCTGAGAACGTCGGTGGAATTGGCGGTGAAGGAGTACGGGGAGCGATCGCTCTCGGAATTGCAAGCCGATGATATCGTGGCTGTAGCCTCGGAAAAAGCGCCCACCAAAGACATCGTAATTCAAAAATTGCGGGAAGCTTACAATCGTACTCGCAGCGAATACGACGGCTTTACCAGCACCGAACACGATGAAGTTGTGCAGTTGGGTGGCTTGCACGTTATCGGTACCGAACGCCACGAATCGCGCCGGATTGACAATCAGTTGCGGGGCCGCGCGGGACGCCAAGGAGACCCCGGTTCTACGCGGTTTTTCTTGAGTTTGGAAGACAACTTGCTGCGGATTTTCGGGGGCGAACGGGTGGCTGGTTTGATGAAGGCTTTCGGTGTTGAGGAAGATATGCCGATCGAATCTGGAATGCTGACTCGATCGCTCGAAGGCGCTCAGAAAAAAGTTGAAACCTACTATTACGACATCCGCAAACAGGTGTTTGAATACGACGAAGTGATGAACAATCAGCGTCGAGCCATCTATGCGGAACGCCGCCGAGTCTTGGAAGGTTTGGACTCGAAGGAACAGGTAATTAAGTATGCGGAACAAACGATGGACGACATCGTGGGAGCATACATCAATCCCGATTTGCCTTCGGAAGAATGGGAACTCGACAAACTTGTCAGCAAGGTGAAGGAATTTGTTTATCTGTTAGCTGACATGACTCCGGATCAACTTGAAGATTTGTCTGTTGAGGAAATTAAAACTTTCCTCCACGAACAAGTCCGCAATGCTTACGACATGAAGGAAGCGGAAGTTAATGCCATCCGTGCCGATTTGATGCGCGATGCTGAGCGGTTCTTTATCTTGCAGCAAATTGATACTTTGTGGCGCGAACACTTGCAGCAAATGGATGCTTTGCGCGAGTCTGTGGGATTGCGCGGTTACGGACAAAAAGACCCGCTGATCGAGTACAAAACTGAAGGTTACGAGCTGTTTTTGGACATGATGACGGATATCCGCCGCAACGTGGTTTATTCGCTGTTCCAGTTCCAGCCGCAGCCTGCAATGCCTGTTTCGGCTGAGATGGTTTGAAAATAGTTAACAGTTGATTGTTGACTGTTGACTGTTGACTGTTGACTGTTGACTGGTTCCCAGACTCTTGCTGGGAACCAGTTGAAATCTTACAAAACTCGTGTCATGGAAGAAGAATAATCTTAAAAAATACAGAGATTCCGATTGAAATATTGTATAACATCGAATTATGCCAACTATTTTACGAATAGGCCCTTACCGACTTTACTTTTATAGCCATGAACCAAATGAACCACCTCATGTTCATATTGACAGAGACAAATCATCGGTTAAATTTTGGTTGGAGCCAGTCAGTTTAGGAAACAACCTTGGTTTTAGTGCTAAAGAACTTCGTAAAATACAGTCGGTAGTACAAGAAAATCAACAAACGCTATTGGAGGCTTGGTATGGGTATTTTGGCGATTCGAGCGGACGAGAGAGTTAAGCACATTCATTTTACAGAAGAAACCATTAGTGTTGATTTGATGGATGGACGAATCATTACCGTGCCTTTAATTTGGTATCCAAGATTGTTTAATGCAACGCCAGATCAAAGGGAAAAATGGGAAGTATGTGGAGGAGGCTATGGCATTCACTGGGAAGAAATTGATGAAGACCTCAGTACAGAAGGAATGCTGCGAGGTGCGCCGGCTCCGAGGCCTAAAATTACGCATTAATTGCGATCGCTATTTCACTTCTAAGCTTTGGTATTAAGCCCAATCTTCTTGGTCGCTTTTTTGTTTCCTGTAAACTTCACCTTTGGCGTGAATTTTGCGGGTTTGTTCGTACAGAGTTTCTTCGGTATGATTCCATTGTTGCAGGGCTTTTTTTAAGTCTGCTTGAATATCTCTAGCACCGGGAAATCCTTTGTAGCGAATGATTAATCTTGCTAATTCTGATAAATTTTGGTCGGTTGGTTCTTTGCCTAATAAACTATCGACTGTGGCTCGATCGCGTTTGTATTGCGGGTGCTGCTGGTCTTGATTTTTTGCTAGTAAATCCATGTTTTTTTGTGGTAAAACGGAACGCACGTGAGGACTTTAGTCCGCAAAATGCTGCGGACTAAAGTCCTCACGTGCGTTCCTATATTATTAGTGTGAGTTGAGCGGAGATGATATAATTGTTCAAAAAAGTGTTCTTTTTTACTCAACCTCTAAGCAGAGATGCGGATGTGTCAGATTTTTGAGCTTGGTTTAGCGATTTATCGCAGGCTCGACACCCTACAACTACTTTGCTAATTGTGGTTCTAAGTTTAAAGCTTTTTCTTGATAAATTAAACCTTCGTTGGTTCGCCCTTGCTGTTCTAATACTTTGCCTAAGTTCCAGTAAGCGGCTGCTAAGTCTGGCTGCATGACGATCGCTTTTTGGTAGTATGTTATCGCTTCATCTAGCAAGCCTTGTTTGTAACACATACTGCCTAAGTTAACATAGGCTGCGACAAAATTAGGATCGCATTCGATCGCCTTTGAGTAGGCCCGCACTGCTGCGTCTGTTTTACCTTGGGCTTGCAGGATATTCCCGAGGGTTTTGTAGGCGGGGGCGAAATTGGGTTGCTGGCGCAGGGTTTGGTAACAGGAGGCGATCGCCTCTACATATTTCTGCTGCGTATAATAAACTTCGGCTATCTTGCTGCGCGCGATCGCCGCCTCCGGTTCGAGTGCTAGTATTTTTTGGTATTGGGCGATCGCCTCCTCAAATTTTCCTGATTGCTGGAGTTTCTCGCCTTCTGACAAATACTGCTCTGTTAACTCGGAATTTACGGTCATAGATTTTTAGTTTAACAGCCGAGTTTACTTTACCATAGATGTTGGCTAGCAAGCGCAATTATTACAGATATTCTGACTGTTTGAGATTTTCAATTTGTTTCTGTACAAAAAACTTTTTGTGGGATGGGCCGGAGAGCCTATCCCAAAATTTGATTAAAATGATTTTGGCAATCTTGTCTAGTAAATGAGTGTAATCTAGTCTATTGAAAACATCAGGAGAAAAAAACCGTGAAAGCTGCTTACTACGAACAACTCGGCAACGCGAAAGATGTCCTCAGAATTGGCCAAATCGATGTTCCAGAATTGGGTGCAAATGAAGTGCTGGTTAAAGTACGCGCATCTGGGATTAACCCATCCGATGTCAAGCAGCGCAGCGGTTGGGGCGGACTCACAATGCGACACCCGCGAGTGATTCCCCACAACGACGGTGCAGGAACAATTGAAGCAGTAGGAGAAGGTGTCCCAGCGTCTCGAATTGGGGAACGGGTTTGGATTTATGAAGCTACATTAATTCGCCCGTTTGGTACGGCGGCGGAGTATGTTGTTGTACCCAGCGAACAAGCGGTTTTTCTGCCGGAAAATACAGATTTTGCAGCGGGTGCTTGTTTGGGAGTTCCGGCTATGACTGCACACCATTGTGTTTTTAAAGATGGTGCTGTTACTGGAAAAATTGTATTAGTTGCGGGCGGCGCGGGTGCTGTTGGTAATTATGCGATTCAATTGGCAAAATGGGGCGGCGCGACGGTTATTTCGACAGTAAGTTCTGCGGAAAAAGCAGAATTTGCTAAAACTGCGGGAGCTGACTATATTGTTAATTACAAAGCTGAAGATGTGGTGGCGCGGATTAAGGAGATTGCGGGCGGTCAGGGAGTCGATCGCATAATTGAAGTTGATTTTGCCGGAAATCTGGAAATTAATCTCAAAGCGATCGCCCGCAACGGCACGATCGCCACTTATGCTTCTGATTCGGATACAACGCCTCAAATTCCTGTGTACTCGTTAATTTACAAAAATCTTACCGTTCATTATGTCTTAGTTTATGCTATGGACAAAGTTGCACACCAACAAGCGGCGGCAGATATTACAACTTGTTTGAAAGCTGGAGTTTTGCACCACGTTATTGCTGGGCGCTTTGGTTTAGACGAGATTGCGGCGGCTCACGAATTGCAGGAAAGTGGCAGTGCGATCGGCAATTTGGTTTTATTGATGAATTAGAAGCCAGGAGGAAGAAGGAAGAAGGAAAATATTATGTTTCTCTAGTCGGCGTCCGGCGGACATCGTTTGTGTGCCCGTAAACTCAGCGATTTCAATCGCCGATTGAAAACGAAAATATTATGTTTCTCTAGTCGGCGTCCGGCGGACATCGTTTGTGTGCCCGTAAACTCAGCGATTTCAATCGCCGATTGAAA
>NZ_JAUBOJ010000217.1:9364-12320 GCF_036700185.1 Microcoleus sp. BM001215392
CGGCGGACATCGTTTGTGTGCCCGTAAACTCAGCGATTTCAATCGCCGATTGAAATCTTAGGAATGAGAATTAAATAACTTGCAATTTTTATTGTGATTGTGGGATGGGCGTCCCGCCCCTCCGCAACTGGCACTCTTGTTGAGTTAGATTTTTAGGTAAGTTGTTGCACTTGGGCGCTCTTCGATCTATGAAAGAGCGCTTTCATCGCAACAAAATACCTTGATTTAACTCGATCGCACCGAGAATCGATCGCCAAAATTAAGGAGACAGTTGCCACACCTTAATCGTGTCATCATAACTACCGCTGATCAGAGTTTTGTCCTGAGGATTAAATGCCAATTCCACCCAAGTAGAATGACCTTTGAGGGTGCCTTGTTCCCCGCCATCCATCGCCCACAGCTTGATAGTTCCGCTCAAATCTGCGCTCGCTAGCGTCGCGCCGTCGGGACTGAAAGCTACAGACTGAATTCGATCGGTATGACCTGCAAAAGTCGCCTCACCGACCGGTTCGGGCCCGTGCTCGGTGGTGATATCCCAAATCCTCACGGTATTGTCCCAGCCACCGCTGCCCAAAATTGTACCGTCGGGGCTGATGGCAAGCGCCGAAACAGCATCAACATGACCCGTGAGAGTGGCTTGGAATGCCCCTGTTTTCCAATTCCACATCTCGATCGTACCGTCGCTTTTGCCAGCAAACAAAGTGTCTTTATAGGCACTGAAAGCTACTGAATGCACTTCGTCGGTTATCCCTTGGAGTGTTTGCAACTCGGCGCCACCTTCGACTTGCCACAGCTTCAAAGCGTTATCTTTGCCGACACTGGCGAGGGCTTGGCCGTCGGGACTGAACACCACCGAGAACACGCCGTCTGTGTGTCCGTCCAATGTCCGAATTAACTGGCCAGAATAGAAATTCCACAGTTTAATCGTACCGTCAGCGCCACCGCTGGCGATCGTCCTGCCATCGGGACTGACTGCCACCGACCACACGGGCCCCAAATGTCCGCCTAAAACCTTGAGCACTTTGCCGTGACGTTTGTGCAGCAGGTGAATTGTGCCGTCGTCATTTCCGCTGACGATGACGCGGCCGTTGGGAGTGACTGCTACGGCCCACACCGGATTTTTGTTTTGCTCGGCCAGAGTCCGCACAGCAGGCCGTGACAGCGATGGCTCACTGCTGAAATTCTGCATCGGGGGCGGATCGAACCGAATTTCGGGAATGTTAGAAGCAGGCTCAACAGAAGACAAAGATTCCGGTACGGTCGATGGCAAGCGAGAACCCAAAACTAATGAAATCAGGGCAACTACGGCAGAACCCCACACGGCCAAAGTCAATTTGGGTTTGCTGACAATCACCTCTATCGGTGTCGGGCCGTATTTCATGTCTGCGAGAATTGCTTCGATCGATCGATAGCGTTTTGATGGTTCTCGCTCCACCATTTTATCCAAAATGCGGCCCAGCCTGGCCGAAACTGGTACTTTCAAATAATCTCTCCAGGCCCAAGTGTCGGCTTTGATGTCAAACAAATCAAAGGGCGACATTCCTGTTAACAAGTGAATGCAAGTCACGCCCAAACTGTAGATGTCGCTGCTCTTAATTGCTTGACCTTTAATTTGTTCCGGGGCCGCGTATTCGGCAGAACCCGTTACTGTTTCTGTTTTGGGCGACCCGCTGTTAGCCGCAATTGCGGAGCCGAAATCGACTAAAACTAGCCCGGATTCCTCCTCCCAAGAATCCAGATGCTCTTTTCCGACTATTGCTGCCGAGGTTTGGGAAGATTTGCGGTGAATAATATTGGATGGTTTGATATCTCGGTGAATCAGTTGATTTTCGTGGACAAATTCCAGCACTGGTAACAACTCGCTCAGCAGATACCAAATGTGAATTTCTTTAAAAACTCCTTTTTCCGAAAGCCGATCGGCTAAATTGCGCCCTTCGATGTATTCTTGCACTAAATAGTGGCAGCCTTCGACTTCAAAAGATGCCAGCAGTTTCGGTATTTGCGGATGTTTGCCCAACTTGTCGATAATTGAGGCAGAACCCAAAAATGTCCGGTTGAACTGGTGTTGACCATCGGCGATTGACCGCACGGCGCCGCAGAACTGTTGAATGACGCAGCCCGGTTGCGCTGGTTGGTCTTCATCGACTGCTAGGAAGGTTCTGCCAGCCAGACTTTGACCGAGGGTGTGAAAGACTCGGTAGCGCCCTTTGAGCAGCAAGTTCGACTCGCAACTTTTGCAGGCTGTGGCACGATCGAGATTTTGGGGATTCTGGCAATCGGGATTGATACAGTAACTCATTTGTCTTGCCGCTGGAGACCCCCGTCTGACTTAAAAACAGCAGTGGGGGAGGAAAGCGGGGCGGTGCGTGCCGCTTCCTGTGGACAAATTAAATAATTTGAATCTTTGTTTTATGATAATTGTTTCACAGATTTTAGCCACAATTGTTTCGATCTATCGCCCGTAAATTATTGCTGACAGCTATTTCTCAAAATAATACAACTGTAGAAAAAATTCCCACCACTATCGAGTCAGTCATCCCCAATTCTTCAATTGTCCGACACTTCGGCAAACAAGCGCGACCGCGCTCGCGACTTGTCAGTCAGGGTCTTGTGAGCCAGCGCAGCCGAAGCAAGCCAAAGGAAGCCGTCTCCGTCTAAAATCTCAAATTGGTAGGACTTTTATGCGATCGAGGCTTAATAAGTCGATCGCACCGAACTCGATCGATCGGCTGGACTCGCTGTCAACGAATTAGGCTATACTGTCTTTGTGGATACAGTAATTGCGGCAATGGAGTCAATTTCAAACTTCAAATTAACTGAAGAATTGAAATTTTGGTAACTTTGGCCAAATTAACTACTAACTTTTAACTATTACCAAGAATAATGGGTTTAAAGCCTCCTCCTTCTAGGGGGAAATAAAACAAAATTATTCACTGTTTCAATCCTCTTCCTTTTA
>NZ_JAUBOJ010000218.1:0-12293 GCF_036700185.1 Microcoleus sp. BM001215392
CTCGCATTCGCGCTGAAAATCTCTCGTATAGTCGATAGGATACAGGCGCGAATGCGAGAACCCTTGCGGATATGTTTGCACAGTCGGGATGCTCCCCAAGTTTGATGGCAGAACGCAGAACAACGATAATAAGATTGGTTCAATCGTTCGGAATACGAGTCCTTGGATGGATGCGGACTCGCATTCCGAACGATCGAACCTTTGATCGATGCGGGATCAAGTTAGTTGGGCGGGTCAAAGCGGTTGACAGACAAAGCAACACCGATCATCGGTAGCGCGACGCCAAAACAAATCAGCCACTGATCCAAGTTCATCGGAGCAGTCTCAAATATGCTATTGATAAACGGAGAATTAGCAAAGATAATCTGCAAAATTACCGCCAAAACAATTCCCACACCGAGGGCGGGAGCACCACTAACTTCTTCCTTAGAACCGCTAAATTTAGCCATCAAAGAAGGCAACAATTGGCTGAGACTCAACAGGTAAAAAATTCTTCCCATTACCAAAGCTTGAATAGCCATCGTGCGGGCGAGTTCGATCGTTCCCCATTGGCGCACCCATTCAAACATCCCAAAAATTATTGTCCAGTTGTAAAGAGAAATAGCGATGATTCGCTTGATCCGATTTGCTGTTAGTAAAGGTTCATTTGCCGATCGCGGTTGTTGCTGCATTACTCCCGGTGACTTCGGCTCAAAAGCTAGCGGTACGGTCATCGTAATCGAATTGAGCATATTCAACCAGAGGATTTGTAGCGACAAAATCGGCAATTCTCGGCCTAGCAGTGTGCTGAGCAAAATAGTCATCGATTCTCCGCCGTTAACTGGCAGAATGAAGCTAATTGCTTTGAGTAGATTTTTGTAAACCGATCGCCCTTCTTCGATCGCACATTCGATCGACGCAAAGTTATCATCCGTCAAAATCATGTCGGCGGCTTCCTTAGAAACCTCCGTACCGCTGCCCATCGCAATCCCGATATCCGCTTGTTTGAGGGCGGGCGCGTCGTTAACGCCGTCTCCCGTCATCGCCACAATTTCGCCTTTCTGTTGCAAAGCTTCTACCAGCCGGAGTTTTTGTTCGGGGGCGACGCGGGCAAAAACTGAACCAGCTTCTACAGCTTCGGCGAGTTCGTTTTTACTCATTTCGGCGAGTTGAGCGCCGGTATAAGCTACGAGTTCCCTGTTATGTTTAGTTTTGCGGAATCCCATCCGACGGGCGATCGCCTTAGCGGTAGCGATATGATCGCCGGTAATCATTTTGACTTGGATTCCAGCCGTTTGACAAGCTTGAACAGCCGCGATTGCCTCAGCCCGTGGCGGATCGATCATCCCCTGTAGTCCCAAGAAAATTAGCCCAGATTCCAAATCCGCATGATCGACGGAATTTTGGTTTTCCGGTACTACCTTTTTCGCTAAAGCCAAGACGCGCAAGCCTTGCTTTGCCATTTCATCGACAGAAAAGTGAGTTTGTTCGCGATCGACTTCTACCGGATTTCCTTCCGTATCGAGACTCGAACTACATCGGCTCAAAACAGATTCTACCGAACCTTTGACATACAAAACTTTGCCAGTGGGAATTCGGTGCAGCGTCGCCATGTATTGAAACTGAGATTCAAAGGGAATTGAATCCAGTCGTGGCATGGATTTTTCCAAGACTTGTTGGCTGAGTTCTGCTTTTTTACCTGCTGCAATTAATGCCCCTTCTGTCGGATCGCCGACGACAATCCAATCATTATCTTTGAATTCGAGATGAGAGTCGTTGCAAATCATTCCGGCTTGCAAACATTCTTGCAAAGTTGGAGATTGACTGACACTAATTGGTAGTTGGTTGAGTTGAATTTCGCCTTCTGGACTGTACCCTGTACCTGTAATAGAGTAGGATTCGCCACCAGAATAGATTTCTTGCACCGTCATCTGGTTTTCCGTCAAAGTTCCGGTTTTGTCAGAACAGACGACGGTAGCGCCGCCTAGGGTCTCTACTGCGGGCAATTTGCGGACGATCGCATTTCGAGTTGCCATCCGGGAAACGCCCACCGCTAGGGTGACGGTGATGACGGCGGGTAAGCCTTCGGGAATTGCGCCGACAATCAGGGCGACGGCGGGTTCGACTGCTTCTTTAAAGGCTGAAACTCCCGCTGGGACGGGTCTGCCCAATCTGACTGCGAAGGTCAAGGTTGCCATTCCCAACACGAATAACAGCCAGTTTTGACTGAATTCGTTGAATTTGCGAGTTAAGGGCGTGGTGAGGTCGATGTGGCGGTCTAATAGTTGGGAGATTTTGCCAGTTTCGGTTTTATTGGCGATCGCAATTACGATACCGCTACCCTGGCCGAAGGTAACAAAACTGCCAGCATAGGCCATGTTATCGCGTTCTGCGAGCGGCGTTTCTTGCGGGAGAACTAAGTCTCCAGATTGTCCTAATTCTTTTTCGACAGCAACGGATTCGCCTGTAAGTCCCGATTCATCAATTTGCAAGTCGCGTACTTTAACTAAGCGCAAATCCGCAGGTACTTTGTCACCGGAAGTCAGGGTTACTAAGTCGCCCACAACGAGTTCTTTTGAGGGAACTCTTAATTTTTTGCCACCTCGAATGACTGTGGCTTCTGTGGTGACAGCTTTAGCTAGGGCATCAATTTTTTTCTCAGCCCCAGCTTCTTGGATGAAACTGATAATCGCGTTGGTAGTTGTTACACCCCAAATTACGCTGGCATTCAGCCATTCTCCAATCAGGGCTTTGATTAAACCGGCACTCAGCAAGATAATGAGCAGGGGTTGGTTAAATTGCAGTATAAATTTTAACCAGGCTGGTTTCCCTGCTTTAACTGTTAGTTCGTTGGAGCCAAATTGCTGTTGGCGATTGGCGACTTCTGCCGGATCTAAACCATTTTCCAGGTTGGTTTCTAATGTAGATGCAACCTTTGATCTTTCTAAGTAGTGCCAAGATTGCTCTGCTACGTCTACATCGTTGGCGGCTTTTGCTGGCATGATTTTTCCTGGATTTTTGTTGTTTGGCGAGCTTTCTTTTATCAATCTTGAATCAGCGTGCTCTATACAATTCCTCGCTTGTTGGAGCGTGAATATATTGAGCGACAAGAAGGTTGATTAATTGTTTGAAGGCGTTTTGACTTCCATCTATCTTACAGCAGATGTGTCTGTCTTTCTCAATTAGTTTGGGAAATTCTTTTGGGTGCTAAATCTTTTTTGGGAGTTTTCCAAACAGGTAAAAAAAGTTACTCAACTTCTTGACATATGGCAAGTTTTAGGTTGTATAGAGTCCTGAACCCTTTAGCATAAACAGTTTGATTTCCGTACTCTGTAACTGTCAACTGTCCACTGTCAACTGTCCACTACTATATGTCTTCCTTGTCTTGTTTATTTGGCAGTTTTCTGCTGTGAGATTTTCCGACTCTGCGATTCCCGCACGGGCGATCGCGAGTGCGTGCGTGTTACAACCTAGGTTAAGCAACAAAATTGTGATCTCATGGAAATAGTGGTAACGCTGCTGCTGGGTTCGGCGCTGTTTGTCTGGGGAATGCGCACAGGGAAGGCGTTAGTGCGATCGGGAGTGACGGCTAACGATCTGTTTAAGGGCCGAAACTCGATCGCCCTGCTGTTTTTGGGTTTTTACTTTGGCTTGCTGCTGCTGGCGTTAAATCTGCCTCAAATGCCTGTTTTGCCGATCGAGTGGCGCTTCCACGGAATGCGAGTAACTTGGACTCTGCTGCGGGTGATGCTGATGGGAGTCTGCGGTATTGGGTTTACTGTAAGTTGGCTGACGGCGCGATCGCAAGTAATCGCAGTAATTTTAATTGGCTTGTTGGGCTTGGGAGGATTTACAAGCGCTGAAGCTTATTTTATGGCGCCAATTTACGCTGATTTAATCGATAACTTGCGGCCAAACGGTGTATTTCGCCAAACATCTGACAGCAGTTGCGCACCAGCGGCGCTAGCAACCGTGTTGAAACGTTGGGGAATCGAGGCGACGGAATCGAGCGTAGCGCGTTTGGCCGGCACGAGTCGCTTGGGAACTTCGATGCCACAATTGATTGTAGCAGCGAGAGCCTTGGGTGTGAACGCAATAGAATTGAGGCCGACTTGGGAGCAAATGCAGCAAATCAATCGCCCCGGAGTGCTATCAATTTCGCTCGCTACTGGAGCTATCAAACGGCCGCACGCAGTGGCTTTGCTGGCGATAAATGACAGTGTAGCTATTATTGGCGATCCGGCGCTGGGGAAGATTTTTTCTTTAGACAGGGCAACTTTAGCTCGGTTTTGGCTGAAGGAATACGTGCCGATTTTTCGATCGACTGATATTTTGTTAAGTGACAAGCAAGCTGTTGATTATTTGACTAAGTTAGGATATAATTCTGGGAATTTAACAGCAGACATCGAGCGCTTTCAAACAGATAAAAAAATGAAAGTCAGCGGCAAATTAGATAGGATGACTGAATTAATGTTGAGCGGCCCTTTCTTGGAAGGCGTACCGAGATTGGATGGTAAATAGTTATAAAAAATACCGCGCTAAAGTTTGTAGTGAGGACTTCAGTCATCTTAAGTTTCTGAGGACTGAATTCCTCACTACAAACCTGGGCTTTTAGCGATATTTCCTAATATTATAAAGAGCGCTGAAGCGCAACTACGTACCTAATTTGTCTGACGACAATAAAACCACACTTGTTTTTAAGTGGGGTTAGGGAATCGGTTTTCAGTTAAGCGTCTTGTATTACAGCATTCATCAAATATCTCACAAAGAAATACCAAGCCAACTATCAATTGACTCAGTAGATTTAACCACATTCATCCCCGCCTGCGCGAATCTTAAAAAAGCCGCATCTGCTTGTTCGGTAAAATCAACAACACCCGGAACAACCACCGGCGAAGTACAATCTTCCAACAAATAAACCTTCCTAGCCAACATAGAATCCCGCGCCCTAATTTCAGTCAACAAATCATCAATCGTCCAAGCCACACAGTGACTTTTGGCTTGTCCCGCAATAATTATTGCATCAAATTCTAATAACTTATCAATAAACGCAGCATTTTTATGAGCAATCGGATTTCCGTCTGCCCCATCTAACACTTCCGGCTGCAAAACCGAATAGTTTTCAGTTAACGGATTCCCACCTTTAATCTCAAAAAGTGCTTGACTGTGGCGCGCCATACTGTGAAAAAATATCGCTTCTTCCACCGCAGAAACCAGGGCGTGTCCAATCCCCCCCAACATCGAGTGATAGGGCCAAATTGTCAAGGGAAATTTGCCATTGTCGCTGAGTTTCTGTACGTAGTGAAGGCAGTGTTTTTGTAGTTGGGCATAATTCCCGCCCGCGATGCTATCGGCGACGGCTGGGTTGACTTTCCAAGTTCCTCGCTGCACATCTTCCAGAGTAATTAATGTGGCGGCGGGAATGGGGTTTTCGCCTGCATCATTTATCCAAAATATGGGATGAAAAATTTGCATGGCGGTGTGCGTGTCCATTGTCGGCGCAATCGCGGTAATTGCGTTTAAGTTGCGGTAGATAAATTCGCACAGCCGCAAGTTGTCACCGACAGCACCGCTACCGGAACGCCCGCCGACAAATAGTTCAAATTCTGGTATGCAAAATGTATTTTGGGCATCAATTATTAGCAAACAAATTCGCTTTTCGTCGCTGGCTGCTGGCTGAATACTGTGTTTCAATGCCCAATTCTTAGCTTCTGTCGCTCTTTCTTGATAGGGAACTCGCCAGATTTCACTGAGTTTCTGGGCGTCGAAATATTCTGGAATTGGGAGTTTTGTTTTTGCGGTCATGGTTGATATGTTCAACAGTTGACAGTTGACAGTTGACAGTTGACAGTTGACAGTTTGAGAGCTACCTTTACCTAGAAGGAAGAGGATTGGAGTAATGAATAGTCTGATTTTAATTTCTCCCGAGCAGGGAGAGGCTTTCAACCAATTCTTTCTGGTAAGTTAACAACTGCTATATAATGCTGGTATCTATCTATTTATCGGTCAATTATGGAGCCAGAAGCAACTCAGATTTCTAGCAGGGATATTTTAAAACGCAGATTGTTGTTTTTGTCGATCGCCCTTGCAGTCCCTCTGTTAATTGTAGCAACTAGATCTGCCTACGTTCAAGGACTGTTAAGAGCTGTTTTAATCCAAATCGAGCATTTAGGCGTCTGGGGCCCGATCGCCTTTATCGCTACCTACAACTTCGCTACGATACTATTTATACCTGGTTCCGTGCTGACCTTGGGAGGCGGAGTGCTGTTTGGGCTGTGGTGGGGTTCGATATACGTGTTAATCGCTGCCACCTTAGGGGCGACCTTTGCTTTTCTGATCGGGCGATACCTGTCGCGCGATCGCGTGGTAAAATATATGGAAGCTCACCCAAAGTTCAAAGCCCTCGATCGCGCCGTTGCTAAAGAAGGATTAAAAATAGTTTTTTTGACTCGCCTTTGTCCTTTATTTCCATTCAATTTATTGAATTACGCTTTGGGGATTACTCAGGTTTCTTTGAAAGATTATGTATTAGGTTCCTCCGGCATGATTCCGGGAACCGTGATGTACGTTTACTCAGGTTCTTTGGTGGGAAATATTGCTGCTATATGTACGGTAAATCAGCCTGCAAATCCTCAAGCCGAACTTGTAAAATGGTTGATTAATACCATCAGTTTTACGGTTGCTGTCGCCGTCACCATCTATATAACTAGGATTGCTCGCAAAGCTTTAGATGAAACTATTTAATTAGGAAGATTTGCTCATGTCGCAGTCAAAAGTCGATCGCGTAACAGTCCCCCCGATGGACGAATACAACCAAAAATTAGTCTCCTACTTGCATCCGCCGGATTGGGTAAACCCGCAGCCCGCTAGCAGCTACAACTTAGTAGTAATTGGCGCGGGCCCAGCCGGATTAATTGTGGCGGCGGGGGCGGCTGGTTTGGGTGCAAAAGTTGCTTTGATTGAAAAACATTTGATGGGCGGCGACTGTTTGAATGTCGGTTGTGTACCTTCTAAAGCCATGATTCGATCGGCCCGGACTGTCGGCGATATTTGGAATGCGAGTAAATTTGGGGTTAATGTTTCTAACAGTCCAGAAGCGGATTTTGCTGCGGTGATGGAACGGCTGCGCCGGATTAGGGCCGGAATCAGCGATGTTGATTCTGTTGGGCGCTACCAGCACGAATTAGGAGTCGATGTTTTCCTAGGTTCCGGTAGCTTTACTAGCAATTCTACCATAGAAGTTGCAGGTCAAACTCTGAAATTCAAAAAAGCAGTAATTACCACAGGCGCAAGGGCGCGACAACCGCAAATTCCCGGTTTGCAAGAAGCTGGATATTTGACAAATGAAACTGTATTTAACCTCACAGAAAAACCTCAGCGTTTGGCGGTAATTGGCGGTGGGCCGATCGGCTGCGAATTAGCTCAAGCTTTTCGGCGCCTGGGTTGCGAAGTCGTGTTGCTGCACAAAAATGCTCAGATTTTGGACAAGGAAGATGTCAGTGCTGCGACAATTGTACAGCAGGCTTTTCTAAGAGAAGACATTCAATTAATACTTGAATCGAAAATAGAGCGCGTTGAACAAACAAATTTAGGCAAAGTAATTTATTATCAATCTCAAGGTAAGGAAGCATCGGTAACGGTAGATGAGATTATTGTGAGTGCGGGGCGATCGCCAAACGTGGAAGGATTGAACCTAGAAACTGTCGGCGTGGAGTACGACACAGAAAAAGGTGTATTTGTCAACGACAATTTGCAAACTACCAATCCCCGCATTTATGCCGCAGGCGACATTTGCATGAAACATAAATTTACTCACGCTGCGGATTTTGCCGCCAGGATGGTGATTCAAAACACTCTGTTTTTCGGGCGCAAAAAGCTCAGCGCCTTGACGATACCTTGGTGTACCTATACAGATCCGGAAGTGGCGCGCGTCGGATTGGGCGATCGCGAATTGCAAGCCCAAGGAATTGATGTCGATACATTTGTAATTCCTTTCAGTAAGGTCGATCGGGCAATTATTGACGGCGAAGAGGAAGGATTTGTGAAAATCCACGTCAAGAAAGGCAGCGACAAAATATTAGGTGCAACTATTGTAGCGCGACACGCCGGGGATATGATAAGCGAGATTACTTTGGCAATGGTTAACAATATTGGTTTAGGAAAGATTGCTAGCGTCATTCACCCCTATCCGACGCAAGCCGAAGCAATTCGGAAAGCAGGAGATGCTTACAATCGCACTCGTTTGACTCCCTTTGTGAAAAATTTGTTTAATAAATGGCTGGCTTGGACACGATAGAAAATGCCATCAGAATGTACGCACAAATTCTATTTAATCTTGTGGGATGGGCTTATAGCTTGTCCCATAAAGCCGATCCCCCCTAGCCCCCTTGAAAAAAGGGGGAAAAGAAAGCTCTTAAAGTCCCCCTTCTTAAGGGGGATTTAGAGGGATCTCCGAGTATGAGGATTCGATCGTAAACCGTATTGCCATAAAGCCGATCCCCCCTAGCCCCCCTTGAAAAAAGGGGGGGACAAGAAGTTCTTCAAAGTCCCCCTTCTTAAGGGGGATTTAGGGGGATCTCCGGGCCAGAAAAATAAATTATTAACTGAACGAACCGTATTGATTTATGTTTCCGTTTCTATTTCAAAGGTAACGCCTTCATACAAAAGTTCGATCGCCAACTCAAATTCAATACTTGACAAAGTTACAATCTCTCCAGCACTATAAGAATAGTAAAGCCACATTTTACCCTCACCCCGACAGTAACGTTCAACCGAGACTTTTTCAGAATCAATCAAGATATACTCTTGCAAAGTCGGAATTTTCAGGTAAGCCGTGAATTTTTCATCCCGATCCTTACCGCTTGTACCGGGCGAGAGAACTTCCACAATTAGTTTGGGATGTTGAATAAACTTGCGCGCATTCATATCTTCAGGATCGCAACTGACAATCACATCCGGGTAATAGTAACGGCTGCGAGGAATGACTTGCAATTTCACATCTGATACGTTCGCCCGACAACCTCTAGAACGCAGATGAGGGCGCACGGCAGTGTAAAAGTTAAGTGCAAGATCGTTATGGGGAATTGTACCGCCAGTCATCGCAAAGACTTCGCCGTTGACATATTCGTAGCGAATGTCTTGTTGCGCTTCCCATTCGAGATATTCCTCGAACGTCATTTTTTGGGGTGATTGGGGAATAGCTATCATATTGACAGTTGACAGTTGACAGTTGACAGTTGACAGTTGACAGTTGACAGGTAAATTTTTGATTCACTGTTACTTAGATTGTAGCATCACGCCCAAGGCGATTTATCGCCCAAATCAATCCTCTGTTAAAAATCCCCTTCATCTACTTGAAATACAGTCAATCCCAACGACCGCCACATATCAACCACCTGCTGGCGATCGTCCAATACAAACTTAACATTATATTGCCCTGCAATCTGCTGCTGATAAATTTCCTCCTTCATAATCGCATCCTTCCTCATATCCCCAGTTTTCCGCATATAAAGGGCTGCATAATTGACCTCATATTGCCGCAACCATTGTTCAGTTTGAGGTTGACAGTCATCGGTTCTGCCCGATACTACGATAATATTAACGCTCTCCTGCCACTTGCGGACGGTATCTAAGACGGGCTGATTCGGTAAATCGCGATCGCACTTTGAAGCATCAAAAGGATTTCTACCGTTAAGCAGCGCCAAAGTCCCGTCCATATCCACAACAATTGCATCCGGCAAATCCGGGTTATATTCCGGCGGCGCAACCGGAACCCGCACGTACTTATTGTACATCTTCATTATCACATCTTTGCCCACAGAATTAAGTCTTTTCAAATCCCGTTTAATACACTCCTCCACCGGAACTTGCAGGAAAGAATCATTGACTTCAACGATGGCTTTACCCTTGACCAACTCCTTGATATGATCGATGTGAGGCCCAAAATTAGTATCATCAACAATCACGTGCTTCCCACTTTCCAAAGCCATCAGAATAATCGTATCTCTCAACTGCACAATAAACTTTTCATTCGCCGGAGACCAATGAGAATCGTGAGCCATTTCTCGAAGTAAATCTTTATTGCTGCGCACCCACCGTGCAGGTTCAGACAGCAGCAATTCTCTCGCAAATTGAGATTTTCCAGAAGCAGGTAAACCGACAAGCACAATAACTCTTTTCATGACAATTGGTAATGGCTAGATGTATAAACTATAATTTTTAGGGTGCAGAGTGCGCACCTTCCCGCTTGTTCCTCAGTCCGCGGAGGCGGACATCGTTTGTGTAGGCGCGAATGACCTTCGCCGTATACTATTAATTAGTTTACTCATAAACCTAAATTGATATAATCCAAACCCAATAACTCCTCTATCTTATGAATCGTAACATCGCGGAGAGCTTCTTTCACTCCCGCAACTCTACGAGCCCGCAAAGAAAACAAAATCCCAGAATACGGCAAATGTTTCACAGCGAAAGCAAAATCTTTCTGCACTTCGATATGTTCGTGCTGTCGGTAAACCTCCTCGATTTCTTGAACTAACAATTCATATTTACTCTTAACTTTTTGATACAAGTCAATCCACTCGGGAAAATAAGCTAAAAACTCTTCTCCTTCATTAGTCAAAACAATTTCGATCATCCGCCGCGTCGAAAATCCTTCGCGAAGGTGGGAAATCGCGACATATTGCGGAGACTTAACCTTAACTCGGTTGAAGTTAGCATCACAAATAATATACCCTTCCGAATCCATCGGATCTAAATTTTGAGACGCTTCGATAACTTCTTTCCAGCTAGTTAAAGGATATGATGCTACCAACTCCCAGCCATATTGATTTGACCACATACTGGGGTCACTTTCTAGAAGTGTTTGAGTGTTGCGAACCCCGTGCAGGACAATTTGATTGTTTTTTTGCTGCACAACTATTCTATTGTAAGGCGTCATCAACTCAAAGATAAAACACTCGTCGGTTGCTTCCGGTAATTGATAGCCCAATTCTTGCCAAACTTTCCAAAAAAGTTCGGCAAAGCTGAATCCAAAACCATTAACTTCGCCCGCTGCATCGGGAGTCCCGCTAGATTGCACTCTCCATTCTCCCTTATAAAAATACAGTACAGTCAGCGAACCGTCTAGTTTTTGGTAAACTTTGGCGCGACTCCAATCAATTGCAGCGGCGTGGCCTTCCCCGTAGTTGAAAAATTTGTCGTAGGGATAAGAAACAATCTGCCAGTCTTGAGATGAATCTAAAATAATGCCTCGGCACTGTTGGACTATTTTTTCGCCCAGCGGGGATTCTATCTGCGAGTATTTCAGACAGACTAAATCGGGATATTGACGGTGGCGGGTAACTTTGATATGATAAGTTTCGCACAAAGTTTCTAATCCGTGCTGGCGTAAATACTCTTGCAGTTCCACGTTTGACTCCTAAATTACTCGCCTTCTCTATTTTATAGGAAATTGCATATTTCCGTGCATTTGTAAAGAAAATTTAAACTTGCTTTTTTCCTGAATGCCTGTTGTGGGTTTTGTATTTGGGAGTTGTGTTGTAAATTAAGTGAACGCGCTTGGGTGCCAAACTAGACTGTTTCGACATTGAGGACGAAAATAGTGAACAATAAATTATTACTTTTGGCGACTTCTGCTTGTGTATTGACTGCTTTAGTGCCTGTTTCGCAAGTTTTCGGTGCGGGCAAATTGCCGCAGATGCTGGCGGAAACCAAGCCTGTTGCTAAAGCTGATGCTGCTGTGCCTGTAAGTGAAATTTTGCCAAAGTTAAAAGGCAAAACGCAAGTACCTATCTTTATCCCCAGCTTGGTTCCTGTTTCGCAGAAACTTTACTATCAAACCCAAAGTAAACCCGACAGCTATATTATTTCTATGGAGTTTACAGCAGATTGCAAAGGTACTGGCGCTTGCACTTTTGGGGAAATTAGAGGTCAAAAAGGTGGTGAATTTTCTACTAAGATGGAAGGGGTAACTAAGACTTTAAAAACTGTTCAACTTGCGGGCGGAGTGAAAGGAAATTTTCACAACGGTTGCGGGGCTTACTGCACGGCTAATCTTGAGTGGAAAACTCAGGGTTTTCTGTATACTGTAGCCATTAAAAATGGAGGGGAAGCAGATTTAATTAAGATTGCAAATTCTGCTATTCAAGCTGGTAAACGCTAAGAGGATTTGCGATTTTGTAGAGAAACCAAGCAATTTTAGTCTTGGCGATTGCTTTCCTTCGGATAGCTTCGCTAACGTTCCTCGCAATGACACAGAATATTAGACTTGAATTGCAAAAATCGGAAAACACCCTAAAATTATCTGCGTTTAT
>NZ_JAUBOJ010000219.1:0-12273 GCF_036700185.1 Microcoleus sp. BM001215392
CGGGTGTTACGGGTTTGACGGATGCTGAAAAAGCGACGATCGCATCTTTAGGGGCTGTGTGCGATCGACCTTTGTAAAAATGCAATAAGGGCGATCGAATGCGATCCCCCCTAGCCCCCCTTAAGAAGGGGGGGACCGGAAGCGTTCAAAATTTCCTGCTTAAGAGAGGGACTAGAAACACTCAAAGTCCCCCTTCTTAAGGGGGATTTAGGGGGATCGAATTCGGGCGATCGGTCTTAATATTGCGATCGCTAGGACTAAAGAAACCGGGTTTTTAGCAGATTCTAAGACGGAGATGGAGATTCTCGGAAAAAACCCGGTTTCTGCCTAATTCTAGTAAACCCAATCGGCATAATATTACGGGCGATCGAACTTGTTTGTGATACAATTAATGAACAAAAGGTTGCAAGCCAAGGATTCAAATTTATGAACACCATCAATATCTCCTTGCCTGATTCCGTGAAAGCCTATCTAGAAAAGCAGGTCGCTAGTGGCAATTATAATAACATTAGTGATTATATCTGGGAGCTAATTGTTCAAGACCAAAAGCGTAAAACAGCGAAAGAACGTGTCGAAGAACTTTTACTAGAAGCTTTGGATTCCGGTGAAGCGACTCCCATGACTGATATAGATTGGGAACAAATTCGGCAAGCTGTACGCAACAACGTCGCTCAAAAGTAAAGTTATAATGACTGATATCCGACAATATCAAATTAAAGAATTTAAAAGTTATCTGATATTCTATCGCTCAGTGGAAACAGGTATTGAGATTTTGCGAGTGTTGCATGGGATGCGAGATTTGGAAGCGATTTTAGATGAATATTTAGAAGATGAGGAACTGTGAAAGGTCGATCGCACTTCAAGAAACCGGGTTTTTCGGAGATTTAAAGCTGCGACGGAGATTTTGGTAAAAACCCGGTTTCTGCCTGATTTCATAAATCTGTTGTGGCAGAATTTGGCGGGCGATCGACATTCCCTGTGATACAATTATTAAAATAGCGATCGACCTACATTCTCGTTCCAAAGCTTTACCTGGAAATGCCGATCGCACAATTCTGCCTCAATAGTTCGATTTCGACGCCTTAACAAACATTTGCCCTCCCAAAAAACGCCAAAACAAAGGCAATTTCAAGTAAACTTTTAAAAGCCAGGGCGAGGCCGGCCGCCCTTTCGTCGAAAACGGTAAAAATCTCGGTATCATTACATCAACTTTAAACCCGACAGTTTGTAAAAGCTCTTGCAGCGATAAATGTGTAATCGGTAATTGATGGTCGATAAAATCGTAGTATTCCTTGTAAGAATATTTAAAATTTGGCTGAATCACCAAAAGTGAACCGCTAGGCTTCAGCGCATCAAAGCAAAATGAGATGATTTCTACAAGTTCCTCTTTGTTGCGGAGGTGTTCAAAAAAGTTAGAGATAAAAATGCGATCGAACTGTTCGGTAAAAGAAGTACGATCGTCTAAGTTAAGCACATCAATATTCAGCACCTTGACATCGGCATCAGCAAATAACTTGGAATCAGGATTCAGGTCAATTAAACATTTTTCGCCCGCCGTAATTTGATTTATAAATTCGCAGTAACCGCCGCCAATATCTAAAACTGCCGATTCTGGAGGAACATAATTTTGTAAAAATTCGTCAATTAAAACCTTCCACAGTGCCACCTTGGCTTGCATTTGTCGGGAATCAAATCGGTTGGCATACAATTTTTTGAGATATGTGTCAGTTTTCATAGTAAGATAGCATAGACTGAGTATGAGTTTATCACGCGATACAGCCAACTATGAATGTTATATCTACCGAAATACCGGACGTTCTGATAATTGAGCCTAAAATTTTCGGAGACGATCGCGGTTTCTTTTTTGAGAGTTTCAATCACCAAGCTTTTGTCGAAAAAACAGGTGTGACGGCAGATTTTGTGCAAGACAATCATTCCAAGTCTTCTAAAAATGTGCTGCGCGGTTTGCACTACCAAATGCAGCAGCCTCAAGGTAAATTGCTGCGGGTTGTGGCGGGCGAAATATATGATGTGGCGGTGGATATTAGAAAAACTTCGCCGACTTTCGGACAATGGGTGGGCTGTTTTCTGAGTGCAGAAAATAAGCAGCAACTTTGGGTGCCGGCGGGATTTGCTCACGGTTTTTTAGTAGTATCAGACATTGCTGAGGTTTTGTACAAAACTACAGACTACTATGCACCGGGACACGAGCGGTGTATTGTATGGAACGATCCTGATTTGGCGATCGCCTGGCCGTTAGATGGTGCCGAACCAATTTTATCACCGAAAGACAAAGCCGGACAAACCTTGAAAAAAGCTCAAGTGTTTTAGATCATGAAAATTTTACTCGCAGGCGCTAGCGGACAGCTAGCTCAAGAATTGCATCCCATACTATTATCTGTGGGAGAGGTCATTGCAGTCGATCGCACTTCCGTCGATTTATCCCAGCCCGAAACCATCCGTCAAGCAATGGCTGACATTCAACCGGATGTCGTCGTGAATGCCGCTGCTTACACTGCGGTGGACAAAGCCGAAAGCGAAGCAGACTTAGCCCACGCAGTCAACGGTATCGCACCCGGAATCTTTGCAGAAGAATGCGAGAAACTGGGAGCAAGTTTAATCCACTTTTCCACTGATTACGTATTTGATGGTAGCAGCGGTTCTGCTTATCTCGAAACAGATTCTACAAACCCATTGGGAATTTACGGGAAGTCCAAATTAGCAGGCGAGGAAGCAATTAGAAAAGCGGGAAACCGACATATTATTATTAGAACCGCCTGGGTTTACGGTAACGGCGGTAAAGGCAACTTTGTCAAAACTATGCTGAGATTGGGCAAAGATAGGGAAGAACTTCGGGTAGTAGCAGATCAGATTGGAAGTCCAACTTCGACGGCAGATTTGGGGGCTGCGACTGCCCAAATCATCCCTCTGCTTGGGCTAGAAAGTTTTGGGACTTACCAGTATACTAACAGCGGTGTTTGTAGTTGGTACGATTTTGCGATCGCCATTTTTGAAGAAGCAGAGAAACTCGGCTTTCCCCTCAAAATTAAGCGCGTAATTCCTATCACCACCGCCGAATATCCCACACCCGCAAAACGTCCCGCTTTTTCTGTACTTTCCACAGTAAAAATATCAGCACTTCTGGGAACCTATCCTCCCCACTGGCGGCAAGGGCTCAGAGAAATGCTAGCAAGAGAAATGAAGTGACAAATTGAGTAAACCTCAAAACGCGAGGGCGGGTTTTGTTTGGGAATTATCTGTTATAAGCTTTACTGCGTTTAGTTTTGTATCTTTGGGGCGCTGTTTATGCCCCGGAGATCCCCCTAAATCCCCCTTAAGAAGGGGGACTTTAACAGCATTCTTGTTCCCCCCTTCTTAAGGGGGGTTAGGGGGGATCGGGTTTAAGCCGCAGCATCAATTTAAAATCTCCTGCGAAATCAATGAAAGTCAAGCAACAATCTATTTTAATTGCCGCATCGGTGCTCGGCATTCTCATACCAGCTTCATATATTTTGTACTTGATATCCCAAGCGGGTGACTTGTCTAATTTTGATTATTGGTGGATGACTTGGAATTTTTATTCAGTAGACGGTTTCTCGACAAATCCTTTTAATTGGATATTTCGGGCGAATGAGCATTTTGTCTTGATTCCGGCAATTATCTATGGCTTGAATATTATTGTCACCCAAGGTTCAAATATTGGTTTATGTTTGATTGCTTGGTTTTTGGCTTGGATTCAGTGCTATGTCTTGATTGCTTTACTACCTTTAAGATTAAGGAATTTTCCACTACAATTTATCTCAGTCATCCTGTGTATTTCTATTTTTAATTTTACTCCGGCGGCGGCACACAACTGGATGCGGGGATTCAGTGGCGTCCACTGGATTATTGCTAATTTATTTGTAATTTGTTCGATATTTTGTTTGCAATCCTATGTTAATTTATTATTAAATAGCAGAGAGGCAGAACCTTTAGGTATTCATTCCCAGGCAGAGATGGGGAATGAGGGATGGGAACAAAACAAGTGGGTAATTGGTAGTATTGTTTTTGGGATTTTAGGCTGTATTAGTTACAGCACTCCTTTGGGTTTGTGGCCGATATTGTGTGGGGCTGCGATTGTGCTGCGGTTTCCTCGGCGGATAACTTATTTGTATTTTGCTGCTTCGATTGCGGTGATTGGTATTTATTTTTTAACTTACAAAACTCCGTCCAATCATCCTTCTTTAACTAAAATCAATCCGCTGAAAACTCTCGAATATATTCCGATTTATCTCGGAGGTATTTTTAGCGAAAATATTATTGTTGCGTCAATTATTGGTATAATTGGCTTGATTGCTGTAACGGGTTTTGTCGGTTATTGGCTGTTGGCAAAAAAGTCTGTGCAGCTTGGCTATCCCGTAGGGAATCGCCCAAATTGGCTGCCTTGGCTGTCCATCCAATTGTACACCCTGCAAACGGCTTTAATGGCCGCAGTTAGCCGATCGGGATTTGGAGTCGAACAGGCCACCGCTTCCCGCTACGCCACACTCCCAGCTTTGTTTTGGATGAGTACAATTATCCTCACAGTGCTTGCGGTGCGGGAGTTGCAGCCCACACCGAGAATCCAAGGACGATGGCTGACACCGCTGTTTGCAGTCGTGACAGCCGCCGTGATTTTAATGTACGGGGTGGGCGGCGAAACTGCAATGGCGATCGCCCGCAGAGCCACCTATCAACCGCTAGTAGCACTATCATTGCAATTAGGCATCACCGACATCACCCTAATTAAAGAAAGAGTAGGCAACAAACCAGGCGCATTTGTCGGATTAATCGACGCCCTAAAAACTAACAATTTAGTACCATTCAATCGAGATATCAAAAAATACAATTTTTGTGCGGCATTAGATACAAAAATAAAACCAAATTTATTGTCATCACCCAAAGACGGAGTACCCGGATATTTTGATACAATCACCAAACTCGCGCCCAAAGCAGCCAGAGTAATTGGTTGGGTAGGAGATCCCGAAAATCATGTAAAATGTATTGTCATTCTCAACCAAGAAAATGTAGTTAGAGGTTTCGCCATGTCAGGATTTCCCCGCCCAGACTTAGTTAACTTGTTTGGCGCTTCCTATAAATCCGCAGCTTGGAGAGGATACATTCAAACATCACCAACCGATAAGTTACTGACAGCTTACGCTTCATTTACCAACCGCGAAGGTTGGGTAGCTTTACGGAATTCTCAAGTAATCAATCAAGACGGTTCAGTTAAGACTGATCCCCCCTAGCCCCCCTTCCCAAGGGGGGAACAAGACAATGCTCTTTCGTCCCCCTTGGGAAGGGGGATGCGAGGGGGATCTCCGGGGCACAAGCAGTCTTAACCCAAGCCTATTGAGTTATCAATAATACTTACAAAAATCGCTATGCAAAAAGACCTCAGCTTCGTAATTCCGGTTCATAACGAAGAAGCAACGCTCAAAATGCTGTTTGAAAAAATTAGCATTGTCATGTCCCAAACAGGAATTGACAGTTACGAAGTCATTTTCATAGACGATGGTAGCCGCGATGCTTCTTGGCGGGAAATCGCCGATTTAGCCAGCAAATATCCCAAACTAATTAAAGCGATTAAAATGCGCCGCAATTTTGGCAAATCCTCCGCACTTTCAGCCGGATTTCGCAATGCGGCCGGAAAAATTATCTTTACTCTCGATGCAGACTTGCAGGATGACCCCGCAGAAATTCCAAAATTCTTACATCATTTAGAGTTGGGATTTGATTTAGTTTCCGGTTGGCGAAAAAAGCGCAACGACCCGCTTTCTAAAACTTTACCTTCCCGGCTGTTTAATGCAGTTGCGTGTTTGCTGACTGGGGTGCAAATGCACGACATGAATTGCGGTTTCAAGGCTTATCGCCGGGAAGTTTTGCAGTCAATTAAATTATATGGGGAATTGCACCGCTACATTCCGGCTTTAGCAAATAATTTAGGTTTTAAAATTGGCGAAGTAGTTGTCGAACACCATCCGCGCAAACATGGTAAATCGAATTACGGCTGGGAACGCTACGCGCGGGGTTTTATTGATTTGTTGACGGTGTTGGCGACGACGCAGTATTTGCACAAACCAGGTCACTTGTTTGGGGGTTTGGGGTTGTGCTTTGGCTTGGTGGGTACTGTTTCGCTGAGTTATTTGATTGTGATTTGGTTTCTGAATTTGGCGGGGATGCACTTTGGGCCGATCGGCAATCGACCTTTGCTATTTTTTGGGATTTTGTGTACAATTCTGTCGGTGCAGTTGATTTCTTTGGGGATTTTGGCTGAGTTGATTGCGCGGAATGTGGCTGCTGATTATGTGGATAAGCAGATTTGTGAAATTATTGATGATTCGGGTTTTGATATTTAACTGTTTATATTATGATGTTTGATCGTTCGGACTTTAGTCCTCTGATTTTGAAGAAGGACTGAAGTCCTTACTACTAACTTAATAAGGACTGAAGTCCTTACTACTAACTTAATAAGGACTGAAGTCCTTACTACGAACCTGTTTTATTTGGGATTTTAAAGATTATCCATTTGCCTTGTTTATCTACTATTTCTCCTTCAATGTTTGGATGCCAATCGCTGCGAGTTAGGATATAATCCGCTTTATAATGTCTGGCTACTTTGACTAAATCTGAACTGCTGCGCTGGCTGAATAAGTCACTTCCTCCCCAAATCATTTGTGGGTTTAAGGGAACTCCTAAAATAGCTTCCATGCGATTTTTCCACTCTTTGATGCCTTTTTCGGTAAAGGGAAAGTTCTTAAAGTTGACTACAATCGCCCTTTCTGAGAAAAACTGGAAGCTGGTAACTGATGGTGGAATTAATAGCAGGGAATCGCGGCTGCTATTTTTGGAAAATCGCACGGCTAATCTGCTTAAGTCGTCCTTGGGAACCGCATTTATATTCACTCTTGTTTGAAATACGTTTAATATAGGTTTGGGCAGAATTCCTGCTACTCCAAAAACTAATGTGCAGGTCGTTACGCAAGCTAAGCTATGAGTTACAGTCTGTTTTATAGATGTAGTGACTGATGTTTTTTCTAGGATACATGGGAATGCGAGGATTGAAAACAAGACTGGGATGCCCATTATACGATCGCCAATTATTTCCCATGAATCAGTCAGCGGATATGCTAAACTTAAAATCAAGGTTCCTGCTGCTAAAATCCACAACAAAACATTGTAGCTTTTGGGAAACGCATAATTTTTAGTTTGCCAAACTGCGAATCCTAAGAAAATCATACCTCGAAAAGGTAAAGTTAGTATAGATAGCACCAGCAAGCTAACAGGTATTTGTTTTTCTTTTTCAATCTCATTTATACTTAGACAAACAGCAATAAATATAATTAATTGAGCGAAAGGTACAGTTCTAGCTAATTGCAGTTTGGCGATGAAAGCCAGCGGGTAAACTTCGACAAATATGTAGTTTAACAGCAGCGCCAAAATTGATGTGCCAATAATGATGTAAAAGTTAACTTTGTCAGATTTTCGCAGTAAACTTAGATTGTTGATGCACAATAAGCCGCCAACGATAAAGCAGATAAAGTTAAACCAATTTCCAACATCCCAATTAGACGGGAGGATGTGGTGGGGGTTGCGGACTTTGGCGTGGATGAACACAAACTCGGCATTGTCGATAGTTTGAGTGCTGGTAGTACCTGTCAATAGCATGGGTACATATACTATACTTGCCATTGCTGCTAAAAGTGCGATCGCCCAAATCAACTTTTTGAACTGTCGCTTTCTTACAGATTCTATCACTAAAACGGGAACCATCATCAATCCCGGCAATAAACCGACTAAAAATTGCAGCAGACAAGCCAGCCCAAAACAAAAATATCCCCTCAGCCATTTTTGCCGCAAACTAAAATAAATTCCCCAGATAGCGAAACCCATCGCAAAGGTACTGGGTACCGATTTGGTGGAAAATATCAGCGTATTTCCTACATCTGTAAATGAAGCAGCTATACATAAGAAAGCTAGCCCTGCTGCGGACAGTTTGGAATTAGTATAGATGTTGATAATTGCGTAACAAGCTAGGATAAATGAACCGAATGCAAGGAATTGATAAATAAAATGCGCTAGGGGAATGCTTGTTCCTAGGCTGGCTAAAAAATAGATGATATAGTAATAGTAGTATCTCGGATTAAATTTCACCATTTCCTGAACGTAATAGTCGTTTTTGTAGAGTTCAGGATTTAGCATGAATTGCATAGGTGGAACTTCGGGAAAATTGCCACCAATGGGGAAAATATAGCCTGTTGCTATCAGGGAACCGATGATGATAAAAGTATAGAGAGATAGATGAAAATACCTGGGGAATTTTTGTTTTTTCGGCATTGACAGTTCAACTTACCTACTGACAGCTAAATTGTTAATCTCCAGTTGACATTGGTTCGTTAAATCCTGTTTATCGCTACTCAACACCTCAAGCAGCAAATAAATTGGATTTTTACCCGCAACAGATAGATTTAAATCGATCGCACTTTTTGCACCATAAGCCATTACCGCAGAATCTATCAACTTACCTTGCTTGTCCCACAAAGTCAAGCGCAGTGAAATTCCCGGACATTGCGAGTTAAGTAAATTGAGTTTGCCGGTAACTTGCGCTTTGTCTGAGATAGCACCTAAATACAAAAAAGATGTATCGAGTTGCTTGCTGTTTTTAATTGGATGAGTTACTATTTTATATAAATTACCAGATTTGCGACTGACTGAATAATTCGCACTCGTATATACAGACTGCTGCAAACTAATCCAATCTAACTGCGTACCTGGTCGATCGACTATTTGGCGCTGCATCCTCTCCAAAGTCCTAACTGCTGTCGGTATCGAAGTCAGCCGCATTCTCCGATAAAGGCTGACAGTCACATTGTTTTCCAGCTTAAACTGTTCCGGTAGCAACTGGAAATCCCGGGAAATCTCCCAGTTGAGAGTAAAAGCATCGTACACAACTTTAACAACATCTTGCTCGTGCGATCGCAAAACTTGCTCGTCACCCGGTAGCACCTGCTGAAAAGGCTCCGCAACCGCCGCATATTGCGCCTGTAACAACTCCGGTAGCGGATAAGTATCGCGAGAGTCAATTTGTGGCCTCCCGATGGTATTTAACTTCCACCAATCCTCGGGCGGGTTAACTTTGCGGTTAGCTTGCCTGAGTATATTAGCATTAAAACTGTTAGAAGCACCGACAACATAAATCGGTTCCTGATGCGGTGCTAGCTTTCGTAGAAACTCAACTAATTTTACCACTTCGCCGTAGTCCGATCGCACTAACGGCCCAAAATTACTCACAAACAATCTTGACAAATCAGCCTTGACAGGAATCAACCCGACGCCCGCATTCACAATCAAGTACAAACCCGCCGCGCCCAGCATCAAATAGCGGACTTTTCCGCGCAGAGTCAGCCAACTTGTCCAGAAAAATGCCGATAATCCCAAAAGTGCGATCGGTGTAACATGAATTGTATAGTGCAAGTAACCGTAACGCAACATTAACAGCCACTCAACCAGCGACAAAACCCCAAACAAACTAATAAAAACAGCCGCCCCAGAAACCAAAATCCCTCTCAGAATCCCCGCAGAAAAACCAATCACTACCAGCAGCCAAGTTCCCAAACCGTAAAAAGACGCATAACGAGTTAAAATATCACTAACAGGCAAACTCCAAGCCGCATACAAATTGCCGTAGTCAACAGTCACAGCACTGCGAGTAAAATCTCCAGCAACCAACATTAAAACAGTCAAGCTAGTTACAGCTATCAAACCCAATTTTACACCAGATTCAAACAATCTTATCCAAACTTTGTTTTGAATAAATTTATGTAGCACTCCTAAAGGATTTGTGGGATGGCTTCGAGCAGCGTCCCCATCATAATTAATAACCGACTTGGGATTGCTATACTGTATAATAAACTCGATGATAGCCTGTAAAGTCGCAGCACCCAAAAATGCGATCGCACTATAAGCAAAATGTCGCCGCAACAGAATCGCCGCCGCCAGCAAAAACCCAATTAACGGTACTTTCCACCAAGATTTTAGATTAACATCCTGCAAATAAACCCAAATCGCCAAAGCTACAAACACGCAGCCCCCAGTATCCAGATATCCCCGCAGAGTCGGTATCCAACTCATCGGAATCAATAAGCTCAGCAGCACAGTTGACCAAAACACCCGGCGCGGTTCGACTGGAATTAGCAGTGCAGAAATCGCCCCCAACAACAGGCGAAACGGCAACACATAAATCAGCGAAACACCCAGAATATAACTCAACCTAGATTCGCCAAACAAAAGCATAAACGGCACTAACGGCAGAGAAATTAAGAGATTTTTTTCTTTAGATAGCGACTCTATAACTTCCCGCCATGCTTGCACCGGAGACTCTCGAAATAAGTTAGCAGTATTAACTGTAGCTGTGTTGTATCCCGCGTAATCCCACCAATAAAAAGTACGTTCGCTAGATACATAAATTGACGTTACAACAACAGTCACTAGAACAAGAAATAACAGCAAAAAAATATCAATTAAAAACTTGCGGCGCCACTTAAAATCAAATAATTCCATCATTTTTGCCAACCCAAATAACTGCAAAACTTCCTCTTTCTTCCTTTCTTCCTTCGCTTTCTTCGCGCAGGCTACGCCAATGCGGTTCGTTAACTTACCTTAAAACAGTACCTTGCAAAAATCCATCCAACTTATCTGCATATTGCCGATTCGCCGCCGCACTCGGATGAATATCGTGAGGCAAATTATTATTTCCCGGTATTTTCAAATCAACCGAAATATCCACCGTAGCAATTCCATCGCGACTCAATTCCTCCAACATCTTAGCAGAACCAGCATTAATTCCCGCCACAACCAACTTCACACCATTAGCCTCAGCCACACGGTTAAACTCTTCAATAATTGCTTTAGAAACATCGTGACTTTTGTACAATCCTTCCTCAAATTGATTGTAATTAACCTCCATAAAATGCACCAATGCCGAAACCCGCATCAGCGGCCACTCGCGATATTCAAGTTTTGCCATGCTGTAACTAAAATTATTTTTGTCCTTCAGCCTCGCATCGGGCTGAAACAAAATGCCGAGTTTATTCCAAGCAGCCATCTGCTTGCTTCTCGCCCGTAACAATGTATTGCGCCTGTCGTGAAATCCCGCATAGGCAATTACCGCAATTTTGGGTTTATTTCCTTGCTTGAGTGCTTCTTTGAATTGAATAAATGAATGCAGCGTGCCGTAGCCGTTAACCCCAAAGTTAACTATTTCATACTTAGGTAATTTTTCTTGCAGCAACCACGCATAAGTTTCGGTGTCATTCAATGACCAACCGTAGGTAAAAGAACAGCCAAATATCCAAATCTCTGGTTTGTTTGAGGATTGATTGTAAGTATTGAGCGGATGTGTTATTCTTAAGCTATTATTGAGATGAGTTGCCTTAAATGAGTAATTGCCGTTAAGTGTGACCTTGAACTTTCCCGGTAAATGCTTGTATCCGAGTTCCGAGTCTTTGGTGAAAAAGTTTCCTTTTGGTTCTACCGCAACATCGACATTTTCGATTTGCCAGGGTTTGTATCCCGCAACTCGCAAGACAATTTCCGCACTCCCGACAGATATCAATATTGGGACAATTAAATAAGTTATTAATTTGAAAGCAAAATTTTTAGCTATACCTTTTTTCATATTTTAGATGTCGGTGAAAGCGATCGCCCAAAACAGCAAACAATCGCAAATCAAATCACCGCACATGATATCACAGACTGGAGCGATCGCTCTTTCTGGTTTTGCTACAAAGGCAGGTACTGGGCGCAGTTAGCTAAATCTTCAGGTTCGTTAACCTTAGCAATGATTTCCAAATCACGAATGCAATCGCCAACAGTTACACTTTTTTGCTGAGCGTAGATGACGCCAGCAAAATTTATTCCTTCTTGCGGTTGACGGTTTGCTATGGCTAAAAAATCCTCGTCTTGGGTAAAAACAACGCGCTGAAGCTCGGCTGCGCGATCGAGTATAATAGGGTCGGGCATACCTGTTCTACCGTCGTCTTGAACCGTCAGAACATCTACATCCCGAAACTGCAACCCTACCGTAATTGCCAAGTGGATATGTTCGTCCATATATAGCGCTATGCTCATTTAATTAGTCCTTGGGCACGCAGTTTCTTAGCCGCTTGAGATTCGCCAGCCTCTAAGCGCAACTTTTCGGCATAGCTTGTAAAAGTATAGTCATCTATGACATGACGTGGGAGGCACCCGGTCCCT
>NZ_JAUBOJ010000220.1:0-12199 GCF_036700185.1 Microcoleus sp. BM001215392
AAGTTGTGCAACACTCTTCGACCCCCCCTAGCCCCCCCTTGTTAAGGGGGGGAACAAGAATACTGTTATTTCGTTGAAAATTGGTATTACCGAAAAGCCTAAAATAGGTTCGATCGTTCGGAATTCAGTCCTGGTGTCTAAGGACTAAAGTCCCAACGATCGAACCTATTTGATGAAAAGGAATTAAGCGGATAGTAAAAATCAAAAATCAACAATGAAGAAGATTTCCCCATTGTTGATTTTTAATTTTTAATTTACGCCACAGCAGCCATCGGGCGGCTAGCAGAAGGACGGCGATCGATCACTTGATCGACTAAACCATAATCCTTTGCTTCTTCAGCCGACATAAAGAAATCGCGTTCGGTATCTTCTTCAATGCGGGAAAGCGGCTGACCGGTATGATCTGCCAAAAATTGATTCAGGCGCTGTTTGTGGTACAAAATCTCTTTCGCCTGAATTTCAATATCGGTAGCTTGTCCTTGAGCTCCGCCTAGAGGTTGGTGGATCATAATCCGGGAGTGAGGCAAACTCATCCGCTTGCCTTTAGCGCCGGCACTCAACAGAAAAGCGCCCATACTGGCGGCCAAACCCAGACAAATAGTGCAAATGTCGGGGCGGATGTGGTTCATCGTGTCAAAAATGCCCATACCTGCTGTTACCGAACCCCCTGGGGAGTTGATATAGAGGTAAATGTCTTTCTCTGGATCTTCAGCGTCTAAAAATAGCAATTGAGCAACGATCAGGTTGGCTAAGTCGGAGTCAACCTGTTGGCCCAAGAAGACGATGCGATCGCGCAGGAGTCGCGAGTAAATGTCAAAGGCGCGTTCGCCGCGACCGGATTGTTCTATAACTGTTGGGATCATTGAACGGGCCTGCCTATTACGTATCTTTTTTTTATTTTAGCGATTTGGGTTCATTTATAGTTAGGGTGCGGTGGCGGGCGATCGACAAATCGACAAAATCCTTGAGTTTGGCAGGGTTGGGCTGTTAATTTGTGGAAAATGTGTCGGGCGGGCGATCGTCAGGGCGATCGATCTTGACGAAGCGGACATCAATCAAGGTTAAATGTTGTGGTGCGGCGATCGGATCGTGGCGAGAACTGAAATCGCTTGTTCGCGGCTGACACTAGGAAAGTGGGCGTTGCTGATTTAGAGTAGGAAAGGCTAAATATGCCAGTCATAGAAACCACTATCCACAAAGCTTCTGGATTTTAAACTTATTTTTTTTAGACCCTGATTAAGCAACGCCTAAATGATGGTACACCCGATGGGTTGACTGAAATGGGTGAAACACACTCATCAGCCGCAGGAATATTTCCTGGTCGTCCTTCTTTTGGAAAAAGCTCGACAACCCCTCAATTGAAACTTGAAAGAGGTGGCGTTGTGAGTATTCTTCTCGGTAAAAGCCCTGATGAAGTTGCCTTTTTCAACCGAAACATAATTAAGATTGAGAGGCTAAAGTAATGCTGACTGATACGATTGAGAAATATCTGCAATTATTCAAAGAGGCTTCAAATGCCGAAAAATCATTTAGAATTTCGCAGGAAATGCAAAAAGAATTTGCGGCATCGCCCCCTTCAATCAGTGAAGTGATTCAAGAGTTTGAAAAATATGTTTCAAATCCTGATTATCCTGGTGCTTCATTTGCAATGAGCGCAGCCTGGAATAACCTATCAAAGGATTACACTCCTATACTTTGTCAACTCCTCAATAATGAGAGCCATTATGGTCTCCACGAACAAGCTATTGAAATTTTGGAGGTATTGCGGGATGAAAGAGCAGTCCCTGCATTATCTAAAGCATTGACCTACCGCTGGTCATATGATATATGGTTCATTGTGCCAAGAAAGTCTCTTTGGGCATTAGCAGAACTCGAAACTCCTGAAGCAATAATGATTATCAAAGAGGCAACTCAATCTTCGGAAGAACTAATTCGTAACGATGCAAATATGATATTAGAGTATTTTAGAGAATCTGGCGTTGCTGATTTAGGGTAGGAAAGGCTAAATATGCCAGTCATAGAAACCAGTATCCACAAAGCTTCTGGATTTTAAACTTATTTTTTTCATGCCCTGATGAAGCAACGCCAAAGATAGTAACTGCGTATTGCAAATAAAAGGTTGTGACATCAAGACAATCTTCTTCGCTCCAGGTATCACTTTGCTCGAACGCTCTGTTAGTTTCCATCGCTAAATCCCCACTGGAATTCCATCCTATGAATCTTTTATATCAAATCTGAAACTTAAACGGATGAATTATCAGGTATGGCAGTATTCAGGACTGACGTACTCCGACTAAAGAAACCGGGTTTTTTACCGAATTTGTGGGCTGTAACGCGTCTTCTCGTAAAAAACCCGGTTTCTGCCCCCGGTGCCTCAGTCCTGCTTCTCAAATTTTAATCTGCCAACCTCGACGGTACATTCCATACAAAATTAACCACCAACACAATACCGCCGTCACCGCAAAAGCCAGAGAACCATTCAACGGCCCAGCCCAAGGCACAAACCAGTTTTCATAAATCCAAGTGTAAGTTGTTGGAGCAGTTTTACCAAGGCCGATATGAGTTTTTAACAAAAGTCTGGCGACAATACCGGAGGCGACAAACAAGAAAATTGCATTCAATCCCATGATTTCAAACGGCCATCCCCATTTCCACTTTCGCACTTCTATTGTTTCGTAGCAAGCCGCTAGCAATAGCAACGCCCAGCCTGCGGTAAAAACTACATAGGAACTCGTCCACAATTGTTTGTTAATCGGAAAGGAAAATCCCCACAAATGACCAATTACTAAGCAACACAATCCACTAATTACTAAATTTAAACTCGTGCGGGTTTTCACAGGCTGTACGCGCAGCCACTCTCCTGTAAAGTAGCCGCTCAGCACTGTCACGCTGGCTGGTAATGTGCTCAACAATCCTTCTGGATCGAAGGGGCCGCCTTTGTACAGGTGTTGGCTACCCAGAATTAGCCGATCGACATATCCACCTACATATCCCTCCGGCGTCAGTGCGTATTCAGTGTACCCCCCTACAGCAAATACGAATAATGCGCCCCAGTAGCCTAAAAGCACCGCCACAGCGAGCAGTTTTTGATGGCGGGGGGAAAGGTTCAGAATCGCGATCGCACTGATGAAATACGCCAGCCCGATGCGCTGCAATACTCCCATAATCCTGATTTTACCGAAGTTGGCGATCGGGGCGCCGTTCAAAAGTACGTCTAGGGCGATCGACGATGTATTTAGCAGCAATCCTAATACAAATAAAATCGCCGCGCGGCGCGCAATTCGCCAGTAGATATTTGTTGCTATTTTTTGAGGATTATCAGTATATTTTGATAGCGAAAAGGACATCGCACAGCCAACAATGAACAGAAAAAACGGAAAAACTAAGTCTGTCGGCGTGCAGCCGTGCCATTCTGCGTGATCGAGCGGCGGATACACCTGTTTCCAACTACCCGGGTTGTTGACTAGAATCATCGAGGCGATCGCAATTCCGCGAAAAACATCAAGGGATTTTAAGCGCATAAATTAAGTTATTGGTTATTGGTTATTTGTTACTTGTTATTGGTTATTAGTTATTGGTTATTTGCGATCTGTTCATGATAATAACTGATGCCCCATGCCCAATTCCCAATTCCCAATTCCCCATGCTCCATGCCCTATATCTCAATTCCTTCCAAATTCATGATCAGTGCATTCTTCATCAACATTTCGCAGCGATCTGCATAAAAAGATGCTGCCTTATCATACTTGTTGACTTGCAAGACGCGCAAAAACATTTGCCTTGCTTGCGCGAATTGCTGCTGGTAGTGAAAAAAAATCCCCTGTTCAAAATAAGTTTGCGTTTGTGCCTTTAGTTCGATCATCACATCCGAGTCACCGTCGTAAATTTCAAATACAGCAACTGGTGTTTGTTTTCCTTTTACCTGAACGCGATCGAGAAACCGGCACTTATAATTTTGGGGGTCATCAATCCGACACAAAGTCTGAACGCTAGCTACAATACCAACTCCGTAAAGCTTTGTCAATCCTTCCACCCGGGCCGCTAAATTCACAGCATCTGAAATTACGGTACTTTCCATCCGTTCCGCTTCGCCAATCGTACCCAACATTAAAGTTCCCGTGTGCAAGCCAATCCCAATAGAAATAGGTTGATAGCCACTATTTTGCCTGTGTTTGTTATAAATTTTAACTTGCTGCTGCATTTCAATTGCTGCTTGTACGGCATCCTCTGCACAGTTGGGAAATAAAGCCATAATCCCGTCACCAATGTATTTATCTATAAAACCGTTGTACTGCCGGATTACAGGCCCCACTCTGCTTAAGTAAGAGTTGAGAAAATCAAAATTTTCTCGGGGAGACATACTTTCTGACAAACTTGTAAATGAGCGAATATCGGCAAACATTATCGTCATTTCTGCCTGTACAGAGTCTCCGAGTCTAGCATCAACAATGCTTTCTATTTTCAAGAACCTTAAAAATTCTCGCGGGACAAATCGGGCGGAAGCTATGGCAATTTTTTCGAGTTCGCTTTTGCTGGCTTCGATTTGAGTCAAAGCGCGAAATGCTCTTAATGCTGTGACAACGGTGGTAAATAACTTTTTGTTTGTCAGTTCTGTTTTAGTTTTGTAATCGTTAATATCGTAGCTGACTATTACTACATCTTCTGGCACTTGTCCGGGTTGTCCGGTGCGTAAAATAATCCGCACTACTTTATTGTCTAAAATATCGCGAATGTATTTTACTACTTCCAAGCCTGCCTCTTCTGTTTCCATCACTACATCCAGTAAAATCAATGCTATATCTGGATGAGATTGAATTATTTCTTTGGCTTCTTTGCCCGAATAAGCACTAATAAATTCGATTGGTTTATTTTCAAATTTAAATTCATTTAAAGCAAGTTTTGTAATATTATGAATTTCTATTTCATCATCTACAATTAAAATTTTCCAATAGGCTTCTATTGCCTCTTCTTGAACCTCATCTTCAGCGGCAAATATTAATTCATCATCTACCGCCGCGATTAATTCCCCATCGCCCGCAGCGAACAAATTTTTACTAGCTTCTGACATTTATCGCTCTCCTAAATATAATTATATTAAAAGTGGCAGTATAATAACTAATTCCTAATTTTAGCGGGAAATTCAATCAAAAATCTTGTCCCTTTTTCTACTTGACTTTCACAGCTAATTGTGCCTTTAAGTTTTTGAGTAACCAGGTTGTAAATAATGTGCAGTCCCAATCCTGTGCCGCCCTGACCTCTTTTGGTGGTAAAAAACGGTTCAAAGATTTTACTGAGATTTTGTGGGGTAACTCCTTTACCATTATCTGCATATTCAAAGATTAGCCGATCGCCCTCTAGCATGATATCAAAGGTCAAAATTCCCTCGTCTTCTGCATCGTAAGCATGAATTAGAGAATTTAACACCAGATTTGTCACAATTTGACACAGCACGCCTGGGTAACTGTCCAGTACGATATTTTCATCGCACCTAATTTGTATTTTGTGCTTAGTTCTTCTTAGCTTGGCACTTAAGGATGTCAAAATCTCCTCTAAATAGTGTTTCACATTAAACGTGCGTTTTAATTCGCTCGACTGATCTACAGCAACTTCTTTAAAGCTGTGAATCAATTGGGCCGCCCGCGTCAGGTTCGATAAGATCATACTACTGCTTTGCATGGCCGTATCCAGGAACTTTTCTAACTCAGATCGTTTAATTTGACCCTTACTGTAAAGGTCAAAAAAATTGGTGACTTTTTCAGCCAGCAGGGAGGCGGCGGTGATTCCGATCCCGATGGGAGTATTGATTTCGTGAGCCACACCAGCTACCAACCCTCCTAGGGCGGCCATTTTTTCCGCTTCTACCAGTTTATTTTGAGCCGATTTTAAATCTTCTAAAGTTTGGGATAGTTCGGAGGTACGCTGCTGTACTAAGCTTTCGAGATTCTGACTGAACTGCTGTAAGTTGGTGTAAAGTTGAGCGTTTTCAATCGAGATAGAAATTTGAGAAGACAGCAGTTTTAATATTTCCAACCGCTCTGGTGTAAAAGCGCCTGCTGTGAGATTATTTTCTAAATATAGAATGCCGCTGAGTTTGCCTTGATGAATTAAGGGAGTGCAAAGAATTGATTTAGGTTCAACGGCAATTATATAGGGTGCGCGAGTAAATTGTCCTTGGCGAGTGGCATCATTTAAAACTATGCTTTCCTGAGTGCGGGCGACGTAGTTAACTACTGCAACTGCTAACAAAGTTACTTCTCGCTCCTCATCTATAAAATCTATAGGAATTGATTGCATGACATTAATGCGATCGTCATCTACAGAACCTGATGCTTCAATCACCCATTTTCCATCTTTTTCGAGTATGAAAAATCCTCTTTGACCTCCAGCATTTTCGATCACAATTTTCATCATTTTTGCCAGCAGTTTGTCGAGAACTATTTCGCCTGCTAAGGTTTGCGATGCTTTGACTGCCGTTGTCAAGTCTAGCACGCCTGCACTGTCACTTGTAGTGCAAGCGCTGCTGGTCGATTTATGAGTTTCTATATTAGTTGCAATAGAGGCAGAACTTAGCAACTGCGAGTATGTTGATTCTAAATGCACTACTTTGGCTTTTGCTCCCCAACACTGATAGCAATAACGCGCTTCTGTTAAGTAAGTTTTAGCGATTTTTTCTCGTCTTATTGATAGATAAAATGCTCCTGCCAATTCTGCCGCCATTGCTTGTACCTGTATGTATCCGTTTTCTTGGGCACCTTGAATTGCGCGATCGTAAAATTCCATTGCTATCATTGTGTCACCCAAAACTCTAGCTGTTTCGGCAGCAACTAAGTCACACTTGTGTTGCAAATTCATCGGTGCAAACACAGCTTTTTTTTGCATTTTTTTAAGGTTACTTCCTGCATAAAAAAGATGTTCTTCTTGTTCCTCATTTGTCGAGTTTTGATAGGCTGAAAGTCTGGTGAGAGCATCATAAAAATGGTATTCAGGAACATTTATAAATCCCGCCACTCCATCTAAATAAACTTCGGCTTGCGCGGCATTTTCTAGCGCTTGCTCGATATCTCCAAACAAATATGCTAATATTAGCTTTTGCAAATAAAAATGCTGGAGTCCCACGCGATCGTTAGCTTTTAATAGCAGCGGTAATAAAGTTTCTTCGCTGTAAGCTTCACCTGGAAAAAGGTCGGAATCCTGCAACTTTCCCGTCAACTGCAAAACAGTTTCCCGATATATTTGATTCCAAGTCAATACAGTTTCTTGCTTGAGTTGAAACAGCAAGTGATTGTAATTTGCCATTCTGAGTTCCAGTTGTGACAATTCTTGACCGATAAAATATAAAGACTGACAAATATTTACAGCCGCATATCCTACACTTTCTAAATCACCATTTTCTAGGGCGCTTTGATAGGCTTCTTCTAACAGCGGTAAAGTGTCTTTAACGTGATGCTTGCCGTGCATCAGAATGAAGCCTACTAAATTAAGAGTTTTGCTTTTAAATTCTAAAGCATTTAGGCGATCGCTCAATTTTAAAGCTAATTGACCAAAACGATCGCCCGATTCAATGTCTCTAACTATTCCTTTTAAAATTGCTCCGTAATTAGCATATCCAAAAGCAGAAAATATTGAATTACCGTAATTTATTGATAAATGAACTTGCTCGCACACAATTAGCGGTAACAGCATTGGTTCGACTATCAGCGTTGCAGAAAACATACTGGATAAAATTCGCATAGTTGCTAACTTGTGCGGATTCGTCATCACTGGCAAATTAATTAAATCTTCTATCTTTTTTCCTGTTAAATAAGCTGATGTTTTACTCAGTGCTTGCTGAGTGTGGAGGGGAATCGGCGATTGTGGAAAGTTTATTCCTAACATTTTGAGTGCTTCCAAACCAATTTTTACTGCTTTTTGCAGTTGGGTTTGCATGGCACAAGCGATGATTTTTATTTCAAATATTTTGATTTTATCCAGTTCATTTTTTGCGTGTTGCAGGACACTTTCTGCCCAGATTTCCATTTGTTCAAAGTCGGTATTGAGGTAAGCTGCTTCTGCTGCTGACTCGTAGAGTGCAAGAGTTAAATCGTAGTCAGTTTGCCAACTTTCGGCGGGAAGTAATTCAATACCTGCGGTTAAATATTTAACAGCGAGTTCGTAACCAGCAGTGGCTTTTGCTTTGCAACCTGCAATTAAATTTAATTGGCATAATCTAAATTTTTCTAAATCGCTGCTGATAATTTGTCTGGCGGCATTCAATTGATTTACTATATCAAAAACACGGTCTTCTAATTTTTCTGAAGGCGCGTTTCCAAGCAGGAATCTGCCGATATTTAGATGATTTTTTTGTTTGTCATAGGGGGAAATTAAAGCATAAGCTGCTTGCTGTACTCGCTCGTGCAAAAATTGGTAACTTGCGATCGCAGCATCGGCTACTGGTAGGGACAATTCATTAGTAAAATCTCTTGATACATTGTCTGTTAATTCTGTGCTTGCTGCTAGTGCTAGGGGGATTTTGTAACCGTTATTCACGGGCAAAATCAGACCAGACTGAAGTGCTTCCCAGAGGTCATTTGCTGCGGAAGCCAAGGATTTTTCGCGAACGACAGACAAAGTTTCTAAATCAAATTTGTTCCCTATGCAAGCTGCTAACTTTAGCATTTCCTGCGTATTAGGTGAGAGTTTCTGAATGTTATCTATCATTAATTCTACAACATTGTCAGTGATTCGCATTTCTTGTATTTGCTCGATATTCCAGTACCAATAGCCTGTGATTTGGCATTTATCCATAACTTGTTCAGCATTTGTTTGGGTAAAGTCAAAAATCTTAGCTTCTGAGCCACCGAGAAGACATTCGGAAGGTTGAAATTTAAACTGTAGCAATTTTTGTGAGTAAAGAGTTTTCAATAGTTGAGTCAAAAAAAATGGATTTCCTGCGGTTTTTTGAAAAAGCAATTCTGCTAAAGTTAATGATTGTTCTGGCTCGCAGTTGAGAGTATCAGCTACTAATTGATTGACGCTGTTAATATCTAAAGGCGAAAGGGCGATCTCACTTACACTCCCGCCTGCTTTTTTAATTGCTTCGGCGGTTAGGATTAGGGGATGATTTATATCTACTTCCTGTTTTCGATAGGCTCCAATTATTAACAAACATTGAGTTGTGAGGTCAGTTACTAGCAATTGAATTAACTTGAGCGAAGCGGAATCAACCCACTGCAAATCGTCGAGAAAAATTACTAGCGGGTGTGCTTTTTGAGCAAAGACACGAAGGAATTTTTGAAATACTAAATTAAAGCGATTTTGAGATTCATTTCCTCCTAAATCAGGGACTGGAGGCTGCGGCCCGACAATCAGTTCTACTTCTGGAATAACTTCAATAATTACTTGGCAGTTGCCTCCTGTGGCATTCAAGATTTTTTGTTTCCAAACTTGAAGTTTTGCGGCTGTTTCTGTGAGAATCTGGTGCAATAATTCTTGAAAACCTTGGAGCAAAGAAGCGTAGGGAATATCGCGTTTAAATTCTTCAAATTTGCAATCAATAAAATATCCATTTTCGCGCAAAACTGGTTTATTAATTTCATAAACTAACCACGATTTACCCAAACCCGGACAACCGGAAATCAGCACTATTTCTGTATTTCCTCGCCTCATGCGCTCGAAGGAAGTAAGTAGCAGGTGAACTTCGGCTTCTCGCCCGTAAAGCTTTTGGGAAATTTGCAGGTGACTCGATCGATCTTGCTCGCCGATCGCCTTCAGAGAAATTTCGCCTGTTGTTTGCAGTTGAATCAGGCATTTTTCTAAGTCATATAAAAGTCCGAAAGCGCTTTGATATCTATCTTCGGCAGTTTTTGCTAAGAGTTTCATTACGATATTTGCAACAGTTTTAGGAATAGCTGGGGTTTCTGTTGGCTCAGTTATGCGTTCTATTTTATGCTTTCTAATTTCACAAGGAGAAACTGGGGTTTTGGCAATATGACAGTGTACTAATTCCATCGGATCGGTGGCATTAAAAGGCAATTCGCCGCAGAGTATTTCATAAAATGTGACGCCTAGAGAATAAAAATCTGTGCGGTAGTCGATCGCCCGATTCATGCGTCCGGTTTGTTCCGGAGACATATAGGCGAGGGTTCCTTCGAGCAAAGTGGGATGACCTAGGGCGGGGTTTTCGCCCGGTAGCAGGGAGGCGATCGCAAAATCAGCAATTTTGACATCCCCCGTCTCGACATTGATAATAATATTGCTGGGTTTAATATCTTTGTGAATGATGTGTTGTTCGTGAAGTTTTCCGACAGTTTCTGCTAATTTTATGCCAATTTGCAAAAATTGTTGTAACTCTAGCTGGTTGTTTTCGATAAATTGCTTTAAAGAAATTCCGCCAAAATCTTCTAAAACTAAAACCGGAACGTGATTGTATTTTTCTAATTGGTAAAGCTTGACTATTCCGGAAATATTCAAGTTTTTAATAATTTCGTATTCGTGCAGGAGTTGGGCTATTCGTGCTGGGGTTGGGTAGGGCTGGGTGAGAGTTTTTAGGATAACGGGTTTTTGTTCGTCAAGCTGCATCCCTCGATAAATAACTGTGTGATGGTTTTTATAAAGTTCTTCATCAATGCGGTATCCTGGGAGTGAAATCATGAGTTTTTTGGTAATACTAAATTTACGTTATACGAGCCAAGCTTTAAGATTGAATAAATTAAAACTTAAATTATTTAGTGCATATATTTAAAGATGACTGGGTTTTATTGTGATTTTGTTCGTGATTGTTTGCGGTCTCTATATAGTTATCCCAAGTCTCAGGGATTGACAAATTAATTAACAATTCCTCAATCCGCAAATTTCAAATTTCAAATCTAAAAATGTAAAATCTAAAATCTAAATTTGTATCTCCAGAAATTTGAGACTGGGGTAGATGGCGGTTTTTACGGCAGTACAATGGCTGCTATTATAGATTTGAGATCAACTCGCCTCTACAGGGTGATGCTCGATAGTTTTTTGGGTAAACTCACCGATCTATATTCTAATCTTCAAAAAATCAGAAGTCACACTTTGCTATCCCAGCAGTGCCAAAATAAACTGGTGCGTGCAAATCAACAGCTAAAATCAAAAAACAATCATGCAGAATACAACTGTCTCAAATCCAGCCACTGCGGCCGATCGCGCTTCCTGCACCGCAGACATTAAACTACTGGTACTGGATATCGACGGCACGATCGCAGGTTTGTCAAATGACATCCGAAAACCTGTCAAGCAGGCAATTTTGGCCGCCGAGTCGCGGGGAGTAAAAGTGGCTGTGGCTACGGGCAGGATGTACCAGTCTGCTTTGCGTTTTCACTCACATATCGGCTCGACTTTGCCGCTGATTTGCTACCAGGGCGCCTGGATTCAAGATCCGGTGACTCAAAAGCGGCTGCGCCACTTGCCGCTGTCGAAACCAAGGGCTTTGCAACTGTTAGATCATTTTGAAGCACCGGAATTACGATCGCTCCTTTCGATCCATTTCTACATTGACGACAAGCTTTACGTACCGGAAATTACCGCAGCTACCCGGCTTTACGCCCAGCGATCGGGGATTGAACCAATTGTAATTAAAGATTTGCGGCGAGATATTCCGGGGGAACCGACGAAAGTTTTGGCTTTGTGCCAGAATCCGGAGGTACTCGACGGCTTGCTGATCGAGATGCGGCAGCGCTACACGCCTGCGGAGCTTTATTTGACTCGATCCGTTGCGACTTTTTTTGAAGCGACGCATCCTTTGGCGAATAAGGGAGATGCGGTGCAGTATTTAGCAGAAGAACTTTTGGGCTTGCAGGCGGCGAATGTCATGGCGATCGGCGACAATTTTAACGATGTCGAAATGATTTCCTACGCGGGTGTGGGCGTGGCGATGGGAAATGCTCCTGATGCGGTGAAGGCTGGTGCTAATTGGGTGGCGCCAGATGTCGAGGAAGATGGGGTGGCGGCGGCGATCGAACAATTTGTGTTGGGCGGCTGATATTTTCTCAACCTTATTAAGGACTCGCATTCCCCACTACAAACCTAATTATCATCAGGTTTGTAGTGGGGAATGCGAGTCCTCTGATTTCTATTAAGGACTCGCATTCCGAACGATCGAACCTATAACTTTAAAAAATGCCTTTCCACAGAAAAAGCACCGACGACTGGCCGTGTTTCGTCTCGGTGCTTTTTCTGGTTCGCTCCTCACACG
>NZ_JAUBOJ010000221.1:0-12153 GCF_036700185.1 Microcoleus sp. BM001215392
TGGTTTATTTTCGGTTGTTTGAGATTGTGGTTTATTTTCGGTTGTTTGAGATTGTTGGTTATTTTCGGTTGTTTGAGATTGTGGGTTATTTTCTGCTGTTTGCGGCTGTGGGTTACTTTCTGCTGTTTGCGGCTGTCGATTGGCGATGGCTGCTAGGGCTCGCTCAAATCGAGAAGTTTCAGCGGGCGATTCGAGATTTACCTGCAAAACTGGGGGGAATCGCCCTAGCAATTCGGCGGCAGTTTCGGCTGCTTTGTTAATTAGTTCCGGGCCGACATTTGCTAGCAGTTGTACTGCTACTTCCCAAACAGCGTCTCTGTGGCGCTGTGGTGCTCCTCTGGCTGCTGCTAGCAGGGTTTCTTGGAAGCTGTAGTCTCTGATAAGGGCAATGGCTAGCAGGGACAGCAACACGGCTGAGGATTCGGGTTCGGTGCGGGAAACACTGGCAAAGGTGACGGCGCGAAAAGGTAGGATTTTGGTTGTATCTAATTCATCAGAAATTTGGTTGAATTCTGGTAGACTTAAGAGAGTTAAAAGTTGGCGAAATATCGACCAAATATAATATCTGGAATCAGCAAGTTTTGAGGCAATTAAATCATTTTTAAGTTGGTTTTTAGCTCGTTCGCCTGTTTCGCTGGTATTCATCCAGCGGGCAACTGTATATTCTAAAAATGTCTGGTGGAAAAATCCCGCACGCTTTCCTCCTAAATCTTTAAAAATTCCGTCGCTTTTGAGTGAATTGTAAGCAGAGAATTCTGTTTCGCTGAGGTCTAAATCGCCCTCGTAAACAAAGTCACGCAATCTATCCTCAGAATTTTCATACATTAGTCGTGCTAGTTTTAGGCACAGTTTTTGTTTGGCGAGGCTGAGGTGTTCGGACTGCAAATTGTGGCGAACTTTGGCAATTTTCCAATCCCAATATTTTTCGTATAGCTGGCTGACTGTTAAATCTTCGGGGACTGTTTCTTCAGCAGCGAACAAGTCGCAAAGTAAAGCTAGCAGCAAGGGATGACAGACAATTTCTTGTAGGGATACGCTGTCGGCGGAAAGGGCAATAATTTGGTTGGCAAAAGATTGCTGGCTGGCTAAGGTGTTGAAACCGGGTTGGGTTTTAATGAATTCTTGGGCTGCGGTTCTGACTTCTTCGGTGGTGAAGGGGGTAATTTTGCAGTTGTCGCTGACGCTTTCTCGGAATCCGGCAAAGCTTTCGTGGTAGGGTTCAAAAAAGTTGCTGTAGTCGGTGTCGCGGCAGGTGAAGGCGACTGTTGTACCGATTTCTAAAAGTTGGGATAAAATGCCCCGCAACACCGTAACTAAAGGTTTTGTCAGTACGATATCTAGGGTGTCAATCAGCAAAATACCGCGATTTTGTTGGGTTGTTAGTTGTCGGGAAACTTCCACAATTGATTGTCGCTTGCCGCTAATTTTTTCACCGAGTTCTAGGGCAAAGGTTTCAGCGGATTCGATTAAATCGTCGCACCGGGCTAAGGCTAACCAGCCACTGTCTGATGCGGTTTGTTCGGCGTGTAGTTCATCGTAAATGCTGCCGAGAATGGTGCTTTTTCCGTATCCGGCGGCCCCTAAAATTGGGACGATGCGGCGTTTGTTTTCAAGGGCTCCGGCGCGAATTTCTTTGAGGCATTTGGACAGCAGGGTTTCGCGGGGAATGGGGGGGAGAATGTAGGGATTGAGGGCTGCCCTGGCGCGGGCGGCGCTGCGTTCTGTTGCTGCAAATAGTTCGTCGCTGGGTGGGAGGTTGTAGCTGGTTGTTGATATTGTTTCTGATATTAGATTGGCGATACTTTCATCGGATACAGCGGAAGTTATTGTATCGGATTCTGTTTTTAGACCAACTATCTCTTGCCAGTCTAGTTCTAGGGTATCGCAAATATCCATGAAAATCGATCGAGAAATCGCCTTGCCGGTAAAAAATCCGTTGATGGTTGACCAAGCTGCAATTAGCAGTTCAACTGCAAGTGCTTTTTGGGTCAAATGTTTGCGTTCCAAAGCTCTTTTGGCGAGTTCGATTCCTTTGGGTGTGGCTTGGAGAGTGCGGTTTGACATAGGAGGTGTGAAATTTTGTGGAGGCGGGTTCACCAACAATCTGTGCCTGCGATCGATTATACAATAAATCTGCCCCTTTAACGAAAAATTGCGATCGCCCCTGCATCCTATTACATCATTCCAGGTCTTGTAGGGGCGGGTTCGCCAACAATATTTGTCTCAAACCCACAATCTCATAAGCCCCCACCCAACGAAAAATCCCAATCTACCCTAGATTTTGCTAGAGAATTCACGATAAAGAAACATCTCGATTGCCCCTGTATTTATTGGATTATGCCAAATAAGAAAAAATTGCGATCGCCCTTAAATTATGTTACATAATGTCAGGTATTGTAGTTTTTTTCCGATACGGGGTTAATTCGTGGTCGGGCGGGTTTATTTAACTTGTTTGTTACCTGAAAAGTCCTTGGCGAACCCGCCCCTACAGGTTATTGGTAATGAAAAATCTCGATAAAATTAATATTTTAAAATATCAATGTTTCAAAATATCAATATTTCAAAATATTAATCTTGCTTCACTTCTTCAGTCCTCTTTTAGAGGACTTTCGCTTTGAGACAGGGGTTTAAACCCCTGTCGGACTTTGGAACAATCGACAATCGGACGGTGGGACAATCAAATAATTTTAATGAGTCAAATACCAACTCATACACGAACTCATACAAGTTTCTCCATTACTCGAATCCGAACTCAAATACCGCCCTGCCAGAATCGAAGTTGTAAGGTTGAAAACCCAATTTGAGGGAGTACATGAAATTCACGCCAGAACCCCTACACAGCGCTTGGCAACAAGTCCGCAAGCGCAGTCGCAGCGCCGGAATTGACGGGATTACGGTTGATTTGTTTGCCGGTGTTGCCCGATATCAGTTGCAGGTTTTGCAGCAGCAGTTGCAGCAGGAATCTTATTTTCCGCGCCCTGCTAAGGGTTTTTACCTGCGAAAAACCAACGGTGGCCAGCGTTTGATTGGTATTCCTACGGTGAGGGACAGGGTTGTGCAGCGTTTTTTGCTGGGCGAACTCTATTGGCCGCTGGAGGATGTTTTTCTCGATTGCAGCTACGCTTACCGTCCGGGTAGGGGCATACAGATGGCTGTCAAACACCTGTATTCCTATTATCGCTTCGGGCAAGCTTGGATTGTCAAGGCCGATATTGAGAAGTTTTTTGACAATCTTTGTTGGCCGCTGCTATTGGCTGATTTGGAAAAGTTGCGGTTGGAACCGATTTTGCGGCAGTTAATCGCACAGCAACTTGGGTCGGGAATTGTTGCTAAGGGTCAGTGTTTGTATCCAAATCAGGGAGTTTTGCAAGGGGCGATTCTTTCCGGGGCTTTGGCTAATTTGTATTTGAACCAGTTTGACCGACTTTGTTTGAGTCACGGTTTTAATTTGGTGCGGTTTGGCGATGATTTTGTAATCGCTTGTGCTGATTCTATTCAAGCTAATCGCTGTTTGGAACAAATTAGTGTTTGGCTGGGCAGTTTGTATCTAAAACTTCAGCCGGAAAAGACGCGGATTTTTGCGCCGGATGAGGAGTTTGTTTTTCTCGGCTATCTGTTTCGTGATGGAGAGGTTTTTGCACCGGAACCACCAGGTAGGGGCGGTGCCCTCGTGCCCGCCCAGTCGGCCGCAGAGGGCAACCACGGGGGGATTGCCGATACAAAAAATGAAATAGTCCAGAAAGAGGGCAACCACGGGGGGATTGCCCCTACTTCGGGAATGTCTTTTTCTCGCCCAGCAACTCGCAAAGTACCTGTGTTTTCTGGGAAGCCTTTGGCTTGCAGTATTTCTGTGAAGCGGATTATTTTACCGCGCGCTAATTCGGAACATTTTTGGAGGGAACCGATGAGTACGTTGTATGTGACGGATCAGGGGGCTTATCTGAGCATTCAAAACTACCAGTTTCAGGTTTATTACCAGCAGGAATTGCGGATAAAAGTTCCGGCTAGTCGGGTAAGCCAGATTATTTTGTTTGGCTGTTGCAATGTGTCTCACGGGGCGGTGTCTTGCGCGCTGCATCAGCGGATTCCGATTTTGTATTTGTCGCAGCGGGGTCGGTATTTCGGGCGGATGCAACATGACGGGCGGGCTAAGGTGGAATATTTGACTAAGCAGGTGAGTTGTTCGATGAATCCTGAGTTTGTTCGGCGGCAAGCGGAGGCAATTGTGCGGGCGAAGTTACACAATTCGCGGATTCTGCTGATGCGGTTGAACCGCCGCAAGTCGAAGGATGCTAGTGAAACATCGGTGTTGCAGGCGGTGGAAATGCTGGAAATGCTGATGGAAAGTTTGCCTTTGGCTGAGTCGATGGATGCGCTGCGGGGTTATGAGGGGAAGGCGGCGACTGTCTATTTTCAAGCTTTGGGTTCTTTGTTTTCGGGCCCGTTTGTGTTTGAAGTTCGCACGAAGCGCCCTCCTACTGATCCGATTAATAGTTTGATGAGTTTGGGCTACACTTTGTTGAGTCAGAATGTTTTTTCGTTTGTGGAGTCTGTGGGGCTGCATCCGAATTTTGGGAATCTTCATGTTCCCCGCGACAATCATGCAGCTTTGGTTTCTGATTTGATGGAGGAGTTTCGGGCTCAGGTTGTGGATTCTCTGGTGACTTATTTGGTGAATAAGAAAATTTTTGTCCCTGAAGATTTCACGCCGCCTGATGAACGGGGCGGGGTGTTTCTTCAGCCTCATGCTTTGAAGAAGTTTCTCAAGCATTGGGATGAAAAGTTATTGTCGGAGACGACTCATCCGCATACAGGTTATAAGGTGGCATACCGCCGCTGTCTGGAGTTGCAGGTGCGGGAATATGTTTCGGCTTTGATGGGGGAAGTTGAGGTGTATCGTCCGATGCTCTGGGATAAATAGAATAGGGTTGACTCACAACCATGAGAGATTTTCGTGGGATAGGCAAAACGCTGAAACCCGCATTCTGTGGTTCTATCCCGCGAATTGCTCTCCTGGTATGGCTTTAGCACCCCTAATTCTGGTGTTTTTTGGGAAGGTAGTAGCCTGAAATGAAGGTTTGACTTGCATCCCGCGAAAAAGTGCTGTAGACTTAGCTCAGGGCAAAGCTTCTAGGGGCTAGCCTTTAGGCTTCTTCGGAAGTCGAATTAATGGAAACTTGGCCGTTCCGCCAAAGCCGCAAAAGGAGTAGAAACCAAACCTTTAGGCTTCTTCGGAAGTCGAATTAATGGAAACACGAATGATCGTAGCTTCGGTAGCTTTTTGGTCTTGTTGCATCTTTAGGCTTCTTCGGAAGTCGAATTAATGGAAACACCGTAATTGTCTGCTAAATACTCGGTTTGAAAACCATACTTTAGGCTTCTTCGGAAGTCGAATTAATGGAAACTTTCCATTGCTGGATCAGGGTTTGTTCCCTCGAAATCTTTAGGCTTCTTCGGAAGTCGAATTAATGGAAACTTTCTTCGACTTCCCGATTTGCATCAGGTTGTTCACGACTTTAGGCTTCTTCGGAAGTCGAATTAATGGAAACGCCAATTTGTAAGTTTAAATGCACAGAAAGGCAATAATCTTTAGGCTTCTTCGGAAGTCGAATTAATGGAAACCCATTCTTCCAATTTTCCAAATTCTCAGGAAAAACTACTTTAGGCTTCTTCGGAAGTCGAATTAATGGAAACCTGTTTGCCCGCTATTACTGGTGTGACAGAAACAACGCGAGAAGCTTTAGGCTTCTTCGGAAGTCGAATTAATGGAAACATGAAGAATCAACCAGAAGCCAATTTTCAACAGCTTCTTTAGGCTTCTTCGGAAGTCGAATTAATGGAAACTAGTTTTTAGAAACTAAGAAAAATTTGGAAAGTTTAGAACTTTAGGCTTCTTCGGAAGTCGAATTAATGGAAACCTCGCCGCAATTAGTTCCCCTTCCTTTTGCCAACAATCTTTAGGCTTCTTCGGAAGTCGAATTAATGGAAACCTCCGTACACGGACTTTGCAGTTTCCTCACTACTTTAGGCTTCTTCGGAAGTCGAATTAATGGAAACAGAGTTTCCAAGCTTTCTTCAAACTGATCATACGACTTTAGGCTTCTTCGGAAGTCGAATTAATGGAAACATTATACTGCCGAATGGAGTAAAAGCCTCTTTTCCGCTTTAGGCTTCTTCGGAAGTCGAATTAATGGAAACTTGGGATTTTCGAATTGAGAATCACGTTCCCGTCTTTGCTTTAGGCTTCTTCGGAAGTCGAATTAATGGAAACGTGATTGACAGGCTTTTCAATACTGATAAACCAACCCCTTTAGGCTTCTTCGGAAGTCGAATTAATGGAAACCCTTGTTAATTGTAATCTCAAACCGATTATCGCCGAGACTTTAGGCTTCTTCGGAAGTCGAATTAATGGAAACATTGTGACAGGTGTTGGAGCGGTTAACATTAACTGCTGAGGACTTTAGGCTTCTTCGGAAGTCGAATTAATGGAAACACCGGTGTTAGTAACACTTCCGAAACGAGTGAGCACTTCTTTAGGCTTCTTCGGAAGTCGAATTAATGGAAACAAGCGGGGGCCTTTGCGGCTCCTTACCCGCAACAATTCTTTAGGCTTCTTCGGAAGTCGAATTAATGGAAACATTCTTTTTGACGCAGGGTGGAGGAGTGCAAGCATCTTTAGGCTTCTTCGGAAGTCGAATTAATGGAAACTTTCCGAACGAGAAATTCCTTCATACCAGGAAAACATTGGAACTTTAGGCTTCTTCGGAAGTCGAATTAATGGAAACAAAAGTTTGATTTGACTTTCATCAATCTCATCTTCGGCTTTAGGCTTCTTCGGAAGTCGAATTAATGGAAACATCACTAAACTTTTCAGATGAAACAGCTGCTTCATAGCTTTAGGCTTCTTCGGAAGTCGAATTAATGGAAACAAATAGCAGAAAATGTTGGCTGGACGATTTCAACAGCTTTAGGCTTCTTCGGAAGTCGAATTAATGGAAACGGAACATAATGAGCATTCCGACTCGTAACTTTCCATGTCTTTAGGCTTCTTCGGAAGTCGAATTAATGGAAACGGTGTATAACGGCAGTATGTGCCGTCTGGTTCATTGAAACCTTTAGGCTTCTTCGGAAGTCGAATTAATGGAAACTTGATTTATCCCAGAACTTGAAGGATGAAATAACTTCTTTAGGCTTCTTCGGAAGCCGAATTAATGGAAACTTGCAATTGCAGTAGTTGCAGTAACGCCTAAAATCAAAACTTTAGGCTTCTTCGGAAGTCGAATTAATGGAAACTTCCACGCTTTTTCAGAAGCAGGGGTTGGCTCAACGTCTTTTTCTTTAGGCTTCTTCGGAAGTCGAATTAATGGAAACACGAGTCAAAATTGCCAGAAAGCAAACCAGATGAAACAGCTTTAGGCTTCTTCGGAAGTCGAATTAATGGAAACCGACAGAACTATTTATTAGACAGTCTGTCCGCAACGAGCTTTAGGCTTCTTCGGAAGTCGAATTAATGGAAACCAATTATCTAGGACGATTGATCCATACTGTGATAATAACTTTAGGCTTCTTCGGAAGTCGAATTAATGGAAACTTTCCAAAATCACCTACCCAAAATTCGTTGAGTTGATTTAAGTCTTTAGGCTTCTTCGGAAGTCGAATTAATGGAAACCCTGGTAGAGTACACTCGCCGCAGTTAGTTCTGCGACTTTAGGCTTCTTCGGAAGTCGAATTAATGGAAACATTCCAAAAATGGAAGCAAAAATTGCTCGGATCAATACTTTAGGCTTCTTCGGAAGTCGAATTAATGGAAACTTTCCATTCTGGGTGACTATGTGTCGGCCCATTTTGGCTTTAGGCTTCTTCGGAAGTCGAATTAATGGAAACAAAAACTAACTCCGTAGCCTTTGAAACCCTTCCAGCAACGCTTTAGGCTTCTTCGGAAGTCGAATTAATGGAAACTTTTGAGTTTTTCCTGCTCTTTTTCAAAAGCTTGTTTCTTTAGGCTTCTTCGGAAGTCGAATTAATGGAAACATTTTTTTTCACCTCTTCAATGTCTTCAGCCGAAAGACCCTTTAGGCTTCTTCGGAAGTCGAATTAATGGAAACTCGTTGAATTGGACGGCGCGAAGGACGTTCCACCTTTAGGCTTCTTCGGAAGTCGAATTAATGGAAACGTTTAGCTCACTTTTTCTACCTAGCTCTTTGCCGCTTTAGGCTTCTTCGGAAGTCGAATTAATGGAAACCGGAGTTGGAGACGTAATGCTGCGCATAATGGTGGCTTTAGGCTTCTTCGGAAGTCGAATTAATGGAAACAAATTGCCTACCATTGTTTATGAGATTTTGCAGATATTTCTTTAGGCTTCTTCGGAAGTCGAATTAATGGAAACTTAAGCGTGAAGCTACCTCTTTGACAGTTTGGATATCTTTAGGCTTCTTCGGAAGTCGAATTAATGGAAACTTGATTGTGTCGTTGCCAGCAGTTCCGAGAAAAATTTTGCTTTAGGCTTCTTCGGAAGTCGAATTAATGGAAACTTCAATTTGCTCGTCAGACAAACCTTTTCGCGATAGATAACAACTTTAGGCTTCTTCGGAAGTCGAATTAATGGAAACAAGAGACGTTTACTTGTTGAGGCATTTCTTGAGCAAACTTTAGGCTTCTTCGGAAGTCGAATTAATGGAAACAAGCTTCAAAAGCCTTTTCGGCTGTATCGTAGACTTGTGCTTTAGGCTTCTTCGGAAGTCGAATTAATGGAAACAAGAACTGGAGGGGTTAATGGAGTAGGAGTGATTGAACTTTAGGCTTCTTCGGAAGTCGAATTAATGGAAACATTCATTGTTGCTTCTCCTATGCTAGGCGCTGTACTTCTTTAGGCTTCTTCGGAAGTCGAATTAATGGAAACTTGATGAACTTCATCTATTCCATCGTACAGTTTTTTCTTTAGGCTTCTTCGGAAGTCGAATTAATGGAAACTTTGCACCCTTCTTTTTCTAAACAAAAAGCACATTCTCCTTTAGGCTTCTTCGGAAGTCGAATTAATGGAAACTCGACAGTGACAGTTTCATCACCGTTTGAGTCTTCTGTCTTTAGGCTTCTTCGGAAGTCGAATTAATGGAAACTTGATTTCTTAACTGCTTTTTTTGCTTCAGCAGAATCTCTTTAGGCTTCTTCGGAAGTCGAATTAATGGAAACAAGAATCAGAACAAACTAATCGCATTTACATCCGTTCTTTAGGCTTCTTCGGAAGTCGAATTAATGGAAACAACTCTGAATAGAATTCAGAAATGATTTTCACATCTTTAGGCTTCTTCGGAAGTCGAATTAATGGAAACGATTAACAGTCAGGTGTCAATTGACGTTCTACTTGAACTTTAGGCTTCTTCGGAAGTCGAATTAATGGAAACGTGCCAACTGATAAGAATCCAATGTTTGCATTATATGCTTTAGGCTTCTTCGGAAGTCGAATTAATGGAAACGCTCTGTTATAACCCTGAGAAAGAATACCTGAATAGCTTTAGGCTTCTTCGGAAGTCGAATTAATGGAAACAAAATTGGATTTTAGGGACTTGATGACTATTTACTATGTCTTTAGGCTTCTTCGGAAGTCGAATTAATGGAAACAGTGAAACATATTGGTCTGCAAACTGTATGTCCAGTGCTTTAGGCTTCTTCGGAAGTCGAATTAATGGAAACTTCTGTAATAGAATCTTCAAGTAAAACTTCTTTCAAACTTTAGGCTTCTTCGGAAGTCGAATTAATGGAAACAGTTATTGCCGCTGTTGGGCATACCGCACTCACCGCATGCTTTAGGCTTCTTCGGAAGTCGAATTAATGGAAACTACGCTTTGAGACGCATTTCCGCAGTCAACAACTTCTTTAGGCTTCTTCGGAAGTCGAATTAATGGAAACCTAGCTTCTTTTACGGTCTCAATGTCTTCTGAAGATAAACTTTAGGCTTCTTCGGAAGTCGAATTAATGGAAACCTCTAAACTTAGTTTTGAAAACTAAGAAAAGAATTAATACTTTAGGCTTCTTCGGAAGTCGAATTAATGGAAACTGTTACCGGATTGCTGACACTCATAACCGTCAAGACTTTAGGCTTCTTCGGAAGTCGAATTAATGGAAACATTCCACTTCGAGAGTTACACTTTCTTCAATTAGTGCTTTAGGCTTCTTCGGAAGTCGAATTAATGGAAACGGTGTAGTAGAGTTTCTCAAAGTTGAGTTGTTCAAACTTTAGGCTTCTTCGGAAGTCGAATTAATGGAAACGTTAGTTTTAATCTATTAAAACTAATTTCGGTCTCACCTCTTTAGGCTTCTTCGGAAGTCGAATTAATGGAAACTTTTCTTCATCAGTAACTGCGAACGCACAATCAGAACTTTAGGCTTCTTCGGAAGTCGAATTAATGGAAACCAAATCTGAGTGCCAGCTATTCTCATAAACAATGTTTCCTTACACTTTAGGCTTCTTCGGAAGTCGAATTAATGGAAACCTGTAACACAAAAAGTTAAAAAGGGAAAAAAAACTTTAGGCTTCTTCGGAAGTCGAATTAATGGAAACATTAAATCCCTAGGTATTAAAAAATATCTAGGGATTTTATTTGATAAATATTAGGAAGAGAAAGGCGATGCTGCTAAATATTGCCATTCATTTGTAACCAAAAAATCTCGCATTCACCGCAAGTCCGCCGGGGAATCAATTCCCCGTCTCATAGCGAAAGTCGGTTAAAAACCGACTGGGAAACCTCAATTAAATTATCATTAATATCAGTCCTCTTTGAGAGGACTTTCACTATGAGACAGGGGTTTTTAACCCCGGTTTGGCTCTCGGAATCGCGCGTTGGTGGCGGGTGGTCAGAAACCGGGTTTTTATGCGTTTCTGCGGGCTGTAACGAGTATTCTCGCAAAAACCCGGTTTCTTTGGTATTTGTGCGTCCAGGAGTAATTAAAATATACTGCGATCGTGAGCAAGATTTAAGGGCGATTTTTTAAACTCGTTGCAACGGTCAAATCTTTGCTCTGTAATGGTTTCAAGAAATCTGGGTAGGAACTCGTTGCAACTGATTTTAAATGATTTTGGAGGAAAACTCGCGATCGTTGATATAACAGTATGAGGTAACAGGTGCGATCGGGCTTTTGATAATAGCTGTATTTGGCAAATCGCTGAAACTCGTGATAACGGTCAACTCTTTTCCCTGTAAGCGTTTTACGGATTTTGGATCGGAACTCGTGATAGGTGAATTAGAATAGCTGCTTGGGAAATTGGGCGATCTGATATAACAGTATGAGGTAACAGGTGCGATCGGGCTTTTGATAATAGCTGTATTTGGCAAATCGCTGAAACTCGTGATAACGGTCAACTCTTTTCCCTGTAAGCGTTTTACGGATTTTGGCTCGGAACTCGCGATCGGTGAATTGGAATGGCGGTTTGGGAAATTGGGCGATCTGATAGAATAGTATGGAGTAACAGGTGCGATCGGGCTTTTGATAATAGCTGTATTTGGCAAATCGCTGAAACTGGTGATAACGGTCAATTATGGAAAAAGTAAACTACAAAGAATTAATCCAAACAATTCTGACTCAACACTCAGGAAATGACTTGGATACCGAAACAGAAGTGCAATTACTTTTTGACACCGAACGGGATCATTATCATGTCGTTCATTTGGGCTGGGACGAGCAACAACGAGTTTACGGCTGCGTAATTCACGTCGATATAAAAGATAGTAAAATCTGGATTCAGAGAGATAGAACGGAAACAGGAATCGCAAATGAGTTAGCAGCAGCCGGAGTTCCCAAAGAAAATATTGTTTTAGCTTTTAAAGCCCCTTACCTGCGTCAATTTACTGAATTTGCAGTGGGATAATTGAGATACGAAGGATTTACATTGTAAAGGGCTAGGGTAATTTAATTAGCCCCTGGCTGCGATTTTTTTTAACTAAAGCAGATTCACCAGCTTGTTGACGTAACATTTCAACCTTCTCAAATCGTCGCTGCATATCGGCATCTAGTTCTTCTTTATTATCCCAATAGTAAGCTAAAGTAGAATAAATTTGACTCATGCTTAAATAGGGATGTTGAAATTAAATTTCTTCTGGACTAATACTTCGGACAGTTTTTAAGCAGCGAGAGTACCATAGGATAGGACTGACGCAA
>NZ_JAUBOJ010000222.1:0-12018 GCF_036700185.1 Microcoleus sp. BM001215392
CTTAAGAAGGGGGACTTTGAGAATAGTCCTGTCCCCCCCTTCTTAAGGGGGGCTAGGGGGGATCTGGCCCTAATCGTCAAATAACAGTCTCTGAGTGCGTTTGACGTTAAGTTGACACTAATGGACACTGCCGTGTCCTCATTTCGGATAATATTAATTCCGATGCAACCGGAATTCATAGGACAGAATACCTTGAGTTTATCATATCCTAGCTTGGCGATCGAAAGTCTTAGTCGATCGCAAAACCGCAGACTTGTATCCATTTTTTGGGCGGTATCAATCATATTTCTTGCCAGTCAACAAATAAGTAACCATGTATCCCTTCCCCTTAATTTGAATGGCGCCGCGCTTCTGAAATGTGTATTTATCCTTTAATAGTTCGTAGGTTTCGGCGGTGACTTGAATGCAGCCGGTAATCCCGTGGGATTCCATGCGCGAAGCAATATTTACTGTGTCGCCCCACAAATCATAAATAAACTTTTTTAAACCGATGACGCCCGCAACTACAGGGCCGGTGCTAATTCCGATCCGAATGCTGAAAGGTTCGGAATGATCTAAGCTCAGAAGCCGAATTTCGTGTAGCATATCGATCGCCATATTGGCGATCGCCTCGGCATGATCCGCGCGCGCCGTAGGTAAACCGCCGACAACCATGTAAGCATCACCAATAGTCTTAATTTTCTCTAAACCGTGGCGATCGGCTAAATGGTCAAAAGCCGAAAAAATATCGTTGAGCACTTGCACTACCGCAGTCGCTGAAATTCTCGACGACAGTTCTGTAAACCCCACAATGTCGGCAAACATCACAGTTACTTCTCCAAAACTTTCGGCGATATTGTGTTCCTTGTCCTTCAAACGCAGGGCGATCGCTGCCGGCAAAACATTCAGTAGCAGTTGCTCGGATTTAGCTTGTTCTAGTTCCAACTGTAGGTAAGCAGCCTGCAACTGTTCGGCTTGGCGAATTCTTTCTCCCGCTAGCTTTTCAATTTGGGCGGTGCGGCTCAAAGCTGTCAGCATATATGTCACCGGTAGCAGAGTCCACAGCATCCCCATGGTCAGAGTTCCCCAAGAACGCCAGTGCTTGCGAGTGCTGCGAATTTCCGGAGTTGCGGACACGTACAGAGACCACTGGCGGCCGCTAATTTTCAGCAGTCTTTGACAAGCTGTAGAATCCGAGCTTGGATTGTCAAGAATCGGACAGTTTGACCTGAGGGCTGCTTCGGTACCCGCAGATGCGGTCAGCACTTGTTGGGTGGCAGATTGGAACAGCACTGCAAATTGCTGAATTTGGCTCTGGGCAGCCTGATTTGCCTCCATCCGATCGCCCGCGTGTGGCAATAGTGACAGCGCTTCTTGCTTGTCTGAAGCCTCGCTGGCGAGATAAATGTTCAGGTAGTCGGTATTGCGTCCTTTTAAAGAAGTTTGAAAAATATCTTTGCCTCGAAATACCCCCAGTACAAATCCTTGCAGCAGTTGGCGGCGGGATTCGAGGGTAGTGGGTTTAGTGCTGTTTTCGTAAATCGGAACTATTCCCAAAAGACCCGGTTCCTCAGGAGTCACCTCAGCGATGCCCGCGTAGCTGGCGACAATCATTTCTCCAGTATCGCGCGCACGATCGACCGCGGCGCGAATTTCTGCGTGAGAAGCCAAGTCAAAGCCGAATACAGTCTCGTTTCCGGCTGGTGGTTCCACGTAGAAAACCGGGAAGTATTCGGAACGCTGGCCGGCTTTACGCAGTTCTCCTCGGGGGCCGCGTTCTGTAATCTCGAAACTGGGGTCGGTTTCACTTCTGGCTTTGGCTTCGTAGTTGCGCCGCTGCAAATTGGGAACGCGCGGCGCCCAAGCCAGCAGTTGCAAGCTGGGGTGAATGGATAGGGGACGCCCGACAAACCTGGTAAAAGAGGAACGTTCCACGGCGCTAAAGGCTTTCATGTAGTCGCTGAGGGCGAGAACTGCGTCTAAGTCTGAGTTGAGCTGGCGTTCGATGCCGATCGAAATATCATCAATACGGCGGTGCATTTCGTAATCGCGGCGCCTGTCTTCCCAACTCCAAACCATGGCAAATGATAGGCAAGAAAGGCCCACACCCAAAGCGAGCGTCAACCCGGCTGGAATGTAGCGAGACCAGGATAAAGGTAGTTTTTTCAGCATAAATGCCTAGCGAATAAGGGCAGCAGATGATCTCACCGCACCAGCGAGATTAATTTCGGCGTCTGAGTGCCGTTAATTTAAAACCCTGATAACTACCAGCACCCATGGTCATGAGAAATTAAAAGTTAAATATTGAAACTTTTAGATTAACTTTTTCGCTGCCCGTCGCTGGTGCTAGGAATTTCAATCCAAAATTCCGCTCCCTGTCCGGGCGCGCAGATGCACCGCAGACTCCCCCTATGTTTTTCTACCACAATCTGATGGCTGATGGACAATCCCAAGCCTGTGCCAGACCCAACGGGTTTGGTAGTGAAAAAAGGGTCAAACAGCCGTTTCCGAACATCTTCAGTCATTCCCGGGCCGCTGTCGGCGATGCAAATGACCAGGCGATCGCACTCAGCGAGCTTGCTTTTGCTATAGTTTTTCAACCCAGCTTTTTTCATTTCAGTACGAATCACGATCGTCCGGGGTTGCTTGTGATTCTGTAGAACGTCGATCGCATTGCTGATAATATTGAGAAATACCTGGTTTAACTGCCCCGCACAACAGTAAATTTTAGGAATTTTCCCGTAGTCTTTAATAATTTCTATCCGTTTAATGTCACAGCTTTGGTTCAATTTGTGTTGCACGATCAACAGCGTGCTGTCAATTCCTTCGTGAATGTCTGCGAACTTCATTTCTGATTCGTCCAACCGCGAAAAGTTCCGCAGCGACAACACAATATTACTAATTCTTTCTACTCCTGCTGTCATAGAAGTTAGCATTTTTGGCAAATCTTCCTTCAGAAAGTCTAACTCTATTTCCTTAACCTTTTCTCCTATCTGAGGGGCAGGGGATGGGTAGTAGTGCTGGTAGAGATCCAATAGTTCTATTAAATCGTGGAAATAGTTGTAGGTGTGAGAAATATTGCCATTAATAAAAGTTGCGGGATTGTTGATTTCGTGAGCGATGCCAGCCACCATCTGACCGAGGCTAGACATTTTTTCTGATTGAACTAATTGGATTTGAGCGTGTTGGAGCTGTTCGTAGGCTTCTTGCAATTGGGCTGCTTGTTTTCTTAATTGAGATTCGGAAGCTTGGAGTGCGGCTGCGGAAATTTTACGGTTGGTAATATTTTCAATCATCCCTAAATTGTAAATAGATTTTCCTTGGCCGTCTCGAATCACAGTAGCTGTGACGTTTACCCAAACAATTTTACCTGTGGCAGCAATCTGGCGAATTTCAATTTGATAGCTGGTAATTTCTCCGCGAGCCAGAGCAGCAGCCACCTGGAGTTTTTTTTGATTGTCTTCAGGATGCCCAATCTCTCCAAAGGTTTTTTCCAGCAATTCTGTTGCCGTATATCCCAACATTTCGCAGTAAGTTTTATTGACTTGCAGTAACTTGTTATCATCTAAATTAGCTAAGTAGATGCCGATGGGTGCATCTTCAAATATTTTGCGAAATAGTTCTTCGCTGGCCCGGACTTTGGCTTCGAGTGAAAAGCGGTCTGTGAGGTCTTCAAAAGTACACAAAATGCCGACAACATTGTCGTTATTGTCGTGCAAAGGTATTTTATTTGTATCCAGCCAGCGCTGGGTGCCGTCGGCTTGGAGTTGCGACTCAATAATGTGATATTCTGGGGTGTTTTTTGCCATGATGCGGCAGTCGCAGGCTCGAAAAAATTCTGTTTGTTCGGGCTTCCAAGGCATATCGAAGTCGGTGAGACCGGGAATTTGACTCGGGTGATTGAAACCTGCTACTTTAGCAAAATTTTTGTTGGCGCCGAGGTAAACTGAATCTCGATCTTTCCAGGCAATAAACTGAGGGATGTTGTTGATGACTAACCACAGCATTTTTTGGGAACTTTGCAAGGCTTCTGTACGTTCGAGGACGCGCTTTTCGAGTTCTTGATTGGCTTGTTGCAGGGCAATTTTTGACTCGCCCAAAGCGATTTCTGCTAGCTTGAGATCGCTGATATCGATGGTCACTCCTTCCCAAAGTATATCGCCGCCCGGTTGCAGTTCGGGGCGAGCAGTGGCGCGAATCCATTTCAATTTTCCCTCCTTGGTGACGATCCGTCCTTCATGTTTCCAAGGTTGTAAAGTTTGTGCGGAGATTTCTAGAGATTTTGACAAAGATTGTATGTCGTCTGGATGCACCGCCGACCACATGAAAGCTGAGTTTTTTTGCAGTTTTGCTGGGTCTAATTCGTAGAGTTCCCAACAGCCGGAACTGACATAAATGAATTCATTGGAACCGTCGGGATGCAGCAAGTATTGATAAATCATTCCCGGGACGTTGGCTGCCATTTTTTGAAATCTGGCTTCGCTGTGGATCAGTGCAGTTTCTGCCTGTTTGCGATCGCTAATGTCGATCAACAAACCGTCCCAAATAATATCACCTTGTTCGCCCATTTCTGGGCGGGAAGCCCCGCTAACCCACTTAATCCGATCGCCCGGTAAAACTATTCTACCTTCCCAGCGCCAAGGCTCTAAAGTTTTAGCTGAGACAGCCACAGATTCCTGGAAGTTTTGCGCATCATCTGGGTGAATCATTTCGATCGCCGGAATAGCTGATTTTTGGAACACCTCTGGTTGTAATTCGTAGAGTTCGCGACAGCCAGAACTGACGTAGGGGAATGACACAGCGCCGTCGGCTGCTAGCTGGAATTGATAAATCATTCCCGGAACGTTGGCGGCTAGCTTGAGAAGCCTCGCTTCGCTTTGCCGCAGTGCTGTTTCTGCTTGCACGCGATCGGTAATATCGTAGAATGCAGATAAAATTGCTGCTTCGCCGTTAAAATTAATCGCTCGCATCGATATTTTCACCCAAAAAAAATTGCCATTTGCTTTTTTGAGGCAAATTTGAGCGCTGTCGCTAAAGCCATGTTTTTTGAGCAATTCTATTAATTGATGGCGATCGCTCGCGTCGGCATAAAAATCGCTCTTTTTGGTACCGACAAGCTTTTGGGAACTCACCCCAAAAGTTTCGCCGAGGGCGGGATTTGCGTACAAAATCGTGCTGTCTTCCAAGCGCGCAATCAGCATGGGAACGGGAGTGGCAGTGGCGATCGCCCGCAACCTTTCTTCGCTTTCTTGCAGGGCTGTTTCGGCTGCTACTTTTGCGGTAACATCATTTTGAACTCCGATAAAGTGAGTGAGCTTTCCGCCGCCATCGAGAACCGGGGAAACGGTTAATTCATTCCAAAAAGGAGTTTTGTCCTTGCGGTAATTTTTGAGAACTACCTTAATTTCCGTTCCCGATCGCAAACTGCTGCGGAGTCTGTCTAATTCGGCGCGATCGGTATCCGGGCCTTGCAAAAACCGACAGTTGCGTCCAATCACTTCTTCTCGGGTGTAGCCAGTAAGTTTCTCAAAAGCTCGATTGCAGTAGATAATAGGTATCTCAGGCTGGCTAACATCTGCAATCACAATGCTGTTGCTCGACGCGGCGATCGCCCGCTCTAGGACAGATATATCAAAAGGGTCTGTGATCATCCGTAGTAGTATTCCCACTCCGAGGGAGCGGACAGAAAAATAAAAATTTATCGATAGGTTGACGCATTCTTATTTTATTATCTTATTTTAATTTAGCCATTTCCACCAAGCCCACAGAAAAAAAGCCGACAAACAAAGAATCTCGGGCAATTTCAACGGCTATCTCATTTTCGATTTCTGATTTAATATTTTCTCTAGCCGATGACTTATGCTCTCAGGGTGGGGAGCCGATCTACAGCAGTTGGATTCTATTTTGAAATTTATGCGATCTGCGATCGCCAATCAAAAATCGCAAATCAAAAATCAAAAATCGAATAACCATTCTAAATAGACAAACTGATCCCAGAACCCCGAGCAGTTTTGCTGACTTCTATTCTGGCTTGAAAAGCTTCTTTCAGGTGCGGCATATGGGTGACGGTGAGAATGCAGGCGAAGTCCGAGGCGATCGCGTTAATTGCAGCAATCAGGCGATCGCACCCTTCAGCATCCTGAGTCCCGAATCCCTCATCAATAATCAACATTTGCAAAGCCGTCCCCGCCCGCTGAGACAGCAATCTCGCCAGCGCCAGCCGAATCGCAAAATTAATCCGAAAAGCTTCGCCGCCCGAGTAAGTTTCGTAGGGACGAGTACCGCGAGCATCAGCAATTAAAATGTCTAAAGTATCAATCAATTTAGTTGCTTTTTTAGAAGCAGCCGCCCGCTGAGTAATAAATTGCACGTGCAACTGATTGGCGCTCAATCTCGACAATATCTGATTAGTTTCAGCTTCGAGTTGAGGTAAAACATTTTCAATCATCAAAGCTTGAATACCGTTTTTACCAAAAGCTTGACCCAACTCTTGATAAACTTTGTATTGGCGTTTAGCAACCTGCATTTGCTCTTTTTGAACTCCGAGCTGAACCTGCAAAGCTTCCAGATTTTGCTGCTGTTGCTGGAGCCTTCCCAGACTTCCCAAATGCTGGTCTAGCTGGTGGCGGCGGCGGCTGATTTGTTGTTCGACAGCGCTGATGCGAGCAGTCGGATCGGGATGTTCTTGCAACTGGTGATTCATCGCACTTATTTGAGCGGTAACAGCTTGCAAATCGCGATCGCGCACGGCGATCGAATTTGCGATTTCATCAACCCGCTGCTGCACTTGCGGGTACTGCACAGTTGCCGAACTCAGTTTTTCAGCGCGGGCGATCCAATATTGCGTTTTACGCATTTCGCTGCGGACGTGTTCGTGCTGTTCCAAGTTATAGCCAACTTCCCCAATGTATCTATCTAAAGACTGAATTTGCTGCTGGATTGGGGAGCTATTTTTTTGCTTTTCAAAATGCTGTTGTAAGGCGACCAATTGAGTTTGCAACTCCGGGCGGCGGCTGTTAATTTTCAGCAGTCTTTGTTGAGCGTCTTTAATTTGAGCTTGTTTAATTTCCACCCACCGCAAGCGCTTTTCATCGCTGCGGGCGAGCGAGTGACTGCGATCGCTGTAATCGAGCTGTTGCAGTTGCTGCTGGATTTGCTGGAGTTCGCGCCAGTCATCGGCTCCATAGTCACCGGCGCTCAGCAACCGCTCGATTTGGGCCGCGTCTTGACGCATACTTTGCAAGCGGCTTTCGTCTTGGCCCAGGCCATCCAATTGTGCTTGCAAATGGCTGCGGCGTTCCCGCAATTCTTGATAGGGCGCTAATTCCTGTTCTAATTCGCGGTATTCGTGTCTGAGGACTTGAATTTCGCGCTCTGAGACGGCCAACTGTTCCCGCACAACCCACAGTTGGTTCCACAGTTCTTGCTGTTGAGAGTGATGTTTGGTGACTACCAAATTCCAGTAGTGTTCGTCTAAAGGTCGATCGCACAAAGGACAATTCCCAAAATTTGCATCCCGCACCATTAGAGGCGAATGCGCTGACTGAGTTTCGGCAAAATTGGCAGATTTAGTTTCAGTTGCGCTAGTTTCTTGTTCATTTTTACGCAACAGTTGCAGTTTTTGGTCGATTTCAGCAAGTCGGGTTTGATAGTCGCGGCTTTTGGCTTGCAGGTTTTCCAGAAAGCTGTGCCTTTCTTGGCCTTTTTCGCGAACTCGTTCTTGGTAAACTCGCTTGTTTTCTAACTGCAAAATTTGATTGGCGATCGCTGAGATTTCTTGCTGCAATTGCGGCTGTCGCTGCTGTTGCTGACCTTGCAACTGTCGCTGAATTTCAGCTAAGCGGGCGGTTAAACCTGCCGCGGCGCGATCGAGCTTTGTTTGGATCTGCTGCTGCTGTTGGATCAGCGGCGAAACTTGCAGTTGCAGTTGCTCTAGTTGGTTGAGGCGCGATCGGACAGATTGCAACTGTGCGAGTCCTTTGTCAACATCCGGCTGCTGTTTGAGAATCTCGAGAACATCTTTTTCATCTTGTTCTAAGATTTCTAATTGAGCTTGTAAATGCTGAATTTTGTTTTGCGACAGGCTCAGTTCTTGCCGTTGCTGTTCTTGTAATTTTTGGCGCTGGTTTTTGGCTTGTTGGTCAGCTTTGAATTTCTCTGCCAGAGTCTCTTCTGTAGCTTGCAAGCTGTGAAAATAAGCAATTCCGGTTGTAATTTCATTTTCTTGAGCGAGCAGGGCTTGCAGTTCGTTTTGCTGCTGCTTGGCGGCGCCTAGTTCTTGCTGCAAGCGGCGGCATTCTTGAGAGATATTGTAGTGGTGTTGCTGGTGGCCTGCGAGAAGTTTTTGCCAAGTTTGGCGGTTGTGGTGTAGGAGTTGCAGTTGCTGCAATTCGGTGGTGTCGGCTTGCTGCTGTGAAGAGAGCAAATCGGTTGCTTGCTGCAATTGAGTTTGTTCGGAGGCGAGATTCTCTGTTTGTTGCAGTTGCTCTTGGATTGTCTGCAAACTCTGTTTGAGGACTTCGACTTTGGCTTTAAATTCTCTGGACTTTTCCTTGGCTTGTTCGGATAAAGTATCGTATCGATCGAGCTTGAGCAGGTTGGCTAAAACTTGCTTGCGCTCGATCGGCTTTTTGAGCATAAACTCATCAGCTCGCCCCTGCCGCAAATACGCCGAGTTAATAAAAGTATCGTAATCTAGTTTGATATGTTCGAGAATTTTCTGCTGAGTATTTCTGAGTCCCTTGTCAGTGAGAGTACGAAAACTAAGTTGATCCTGAGTCTCGGCAGAATTCAAGCTGACTTGAAATTCTAAACTTCCCGATTGTCCGCGGCGGCGGTTGCGAATCACCCGGTAGATTTGACCGCCCGTGGAGAAAGTAAAATCAACGCGGACATCTATCTCGCCGATATGGATGATATCGTCTTCTGTATCGCTGCGACAACAGCCCCAAAGTGCCCAGGCGATCGCTTCTAAGAGAGAGGATTTACCAGCACCGTTAGGCCCGCAAATGCAAGCTGTGTGCAGTCCGCGAAAGTCTAAAGCAGCTTCGCGATAGCTGAGAAAATTTTTGAGAGTCAGTTGTATAGGAATCATTTAAGGCCATCGCGCCATACAATCTATTTATAAATAACACTATTTGTGTGCTGTTGCCTAGTTGTTCAATCCAGATTATTTTTTACCCGCTCCTGTGAGTCAGGATCGGGCCGTGTCATTTCCCTAGAGCGAGCTACCGCCTGCGGTGTCCTCGCAATAGGCGTGTTTCCGATAGTAGGGAAACGGCATTACCTTATTACCTTGTTCTGCGATCGTAGATAAACATCATTGCTGCGTGCTTGAGGGCTGAGAATTTGCCACCATCAAAAAGGGTTGACTGTATGAATACAGCCAACCCCGGGTCTATTTAGTTGTCGTGGGCTTGCTCAAACAGCAAAACTATCTGACAATATTTGGGAAGGTATAGCCGACACCGACTAACAATCCCACTTCAGCTCCGTCAAGAAAACCAACATTCAGCCCTGCTGTGGCTGTAAAATTTCTGGACAGGGGTACATCTACACCTCCTGTAATCAGAAAACCAAAATGACCGTTATCGCCGGTAGAAAGTACCACGCCGGCACCTGCATAAGGAGCAGCAGTAATCACAAAGTCATCGCTGACTTCGACAGCATCTTGAGAGACAAAATCGTAGGTAACTGGAACTAGAAGAGTTAAGTTGTCGCGGAACAAAACACTCGGTCTCACCGAGAAATTGCTCGTCAAACCAATTTTGCTAATAATCGCAAATGAAGTGTCGCCTAGGGCTGAATCTCCGCCAAAACCTATATTGCCACCAATCCCCACGTAGCTGGGGCCAGAACGGGTAGCTCGGCCTGGTCTGATGGTGGTGCTGCCCGGTTGAGCCAATATCTGAGGTTTGTCGGAGACTGTACCCGGTTTTTGGGCAAGTTTTGGTTGGTTTGTCAGAGATGAAGCGGAAGTGCTGACAGGATTGCTCAACACTTCTCGTGCTGTTTTGACTTCTTTTTCTTCCTTGGCTGCTGTCAGTTGGGAATTAGGGCGATCGGCAACAATTGAGGTAGGTCGATCGCTCTTTTGGGCAGTTTGCACCGTTGGCTGCACTCTAACGCTATTATCAGCAATTTTAGGTGTTTCTTCCGACTTTTGAGTCTCAACAGCAATGGATGTATTTTGCACAGTTTCTGTCCCAGCAATATCCGATGTTGTGGCGGAGGGTGCGGACGGTGCTGCAACAGGTGCGATCGAGTTGGCCGCAGGTGTGGGGGCTGCTGGCTCTACCGCTGCTGTCAGGTCGATCGAACTGATAGAATCAATTTTTGTATTGCTAGCCGTTGTTTCGCCATCTGGTGTCACTGCGGTCGTTGCCGCAGGCTCAGAAATTTGGTCAATATTTTGAGTCGCTGCATTGGCGGTTGTACCGACTTCTGGCAAGTTGCCAGTTTCAGCTTTGGCTGGCGTACCGCAACAAACTGCTAAAGCTGCAAGATTTATTAAGGCAAAAGCCGACTTGGAAAATAGACTATTCATAGACACTCCTCAATGAATGGTGTGTTAAAAGTGTAAGTGTTTGAGAGCTAAAGTTGAGAGCTTTGCTAAAAAATGACACAAAAATCGGTTGTGTTGTTCCTAGATTGGCATTCAACGGTTGAACAGTCAACTCTCTCTGCGCTTAATTAGATTTAAGAACAGACAGCGGGTTTATCGGCTAATTTTAATTTACACATCGAGCTGCTAAAAATCAATCCTCCGAAGGATTTCACCCAGGCTGCTCTTAGCACTTTTGTCAAAAAAATGCCACCGCAGACCACCTCACAACCAGCAGTTCGATCGCTAATTGCTATCTAAAATCTCAAATTTAAAATAGTATTCAGGGGTAGCGCGCGCCCCCAAGAACAGAATTCTACAATTCTGTACTCGGGGGCGCTGCACTCAAGGGCAACAGCCCCAAAACCAGGCTGGTGCTGGCATACCCGCTTGCCACCTTTGAGACAGCAAGCTGCGATCAATGTTGGTTTTGGCAATGGAGCCGTCCCAAGCAAGGGCAGTAGTATCGGGCAGGCGATCGGCTGCTGCACTCAGTGGGGACAAGTAATGTAGAATAACACTGACGATCGCCACGAATGGTAGATAGATCGTGTCAAAATTACTGAATATTATTAGAATCGTGTAAAATTTAGTATCTTATTGGTAAAGTTTAGGCTTCGTTTTCGCTCAGAATCTGACCATTTAACAACAGCACGCAACTAAGCAAGTAAAAAATACAAAGTATCTCATCTCAACCTGATTTTATGAGCAAAGTTCTAGTCATTTTAGGCGAATTGAGCGATCGCGACATCGATTGGATGCTCGCCAACGGCACCCGCAACAAATTTCCCCCCGGCACCACCTTGATTGTCGAAGGTAAGCCCTTAGACGCCCTCTACATAGTTCTGGATGGAACTTTGAGCGTTTCGGTAGCATCTTTGGGTAACAAAGAAATTGGAAAAATTATTTGCGGGGAAGTGTTGGGCGAAATGTCTTTTGTAGACGGGAGGCTTCCTTCTGCTAGCGTTACGGTGGTTGAGGAATCGCTGATTTTGTCAATTCCGAGGCGGCTGCTGACTGAAAAACTCGAGCAAGACGTGCTGTTTTCGCTGCGGTTTTATCGGGCGATTACTAAATTTCTGTCGTCGAGACTGCGGGGTACTGTCAGGCGGTTTGGCGAAGAAACTGATTATTTAATCTACCAAGATCCTGACGACGAGCGGGCGATCGGGCAAAATAATATCGAAAATCCCGATTTAGCTCAATCGAGGTTTCAATGGTTGTTGCAGCGTTTGAAGGGCAGTTGAGGGAAGAAGTCAGTGGTCAGTAGCGCGAGCGTCCCCGCTCGCGAACGTCCAACGTCAGTAGCGCGAGCGTCCCCGCTCGCGAATGTTATTAGAGTCATTAGCGCAAGCGTCCCCGCTCGCGAATGTCAGTGGTCATTAGATATCTTGCAAAAATCAAAATGTATATGTAGGGGCGTAGCATTTGGGCGA
>NZ_JAUBOJ010000223.1:0-11955 GCF_036700185.1 Microcoleus sp. BM001215392
AATTCCAAACGAGGCCTTAGTCGTTCGTGGCGGTCGTAATCGCCCAGAAGATATTAAACGCAGTACCGGAACTCACCCCAGTGGCATTACGGGAATTTTTGTAGAATGTGGAGTAGGATTGTCTGTAGCAGAGTTAGCAGTCACAATCCCTCACGGACAAGTTGGTGTGACGACAGTTGGTGAAGTTCGATCGTCCGATGGAGATGTCATCCGTACGAATGGCAGAAGCCCAAATCATGCAACCTTAACAGGCTTAACACCAGAACAAGCAAGTCTGCTGCTGACACCAACGATTGCTAACCCATCACAACAATCATCCTGAGTGGAGCAAAAATATGAACTATCCCAGAATCTTTGCAGACTTTCATAATGCAGATGAACAAGGTCGCCTTCGCCTAAATTGTGTTGGTACAATTGAAGATTTGAGTCGCCAAAATATTAAGTTACAAGATGGTCAATTGCTAGCATTGCATGACGAAGAGTTAGAAGTTGATGGCGTGGTGCAATATTCAGAAGAGGAAAGTCTTTGGGTGGCAGCAATTGATTGGACGCAAATTAGACAGGTAGAAGATAGACTTGTTCAAGTAACAGTCTAGTTCGATCGCCCTTCACACCAAATACCAAACACTGCGATGATTGTACGGGTGGCGATGCTTGAGTGAAAAAAGAGCGATCGCCATTAAAACGCGAGTTTAAAGGCTAAAATAAATGTATGTAATCTTAAACAAGCGATATGCCACTCAGCGAGCTTTTACCCACCGTCGAGCAATTATCTCATCAAGATAAACTGCGACTCATTCACTTTCTCCTACTTGCAGTTGCCAAGGAAGAAGGATGCAGCCTCGAACCTATTGAAGATACTAATTCAGAAAATGTACTTCTCAATCAACTAGCATCAACGAGTGCAGTTGTATGGTCTCCACAGGCCGATCGAGAATCAGTTCAAGCATTATCAGAACTTCTACTTGCCGCCCAAAAATCAGCTCATGCTTAGTCAGCGATTTCCATTTATAGAGCGAATTGATAGCCTTGGGCGATCGAGTATCATGCCATATTTGCCAATTACTCTCTCCAACGGCAGCAACTCCCTAGAAGTGATGGCATTGTTGGATACGGGTGCAAGTGTCAACGTTTTGCCTTATCAGATTGGTCTACAACTAGGAGCAACATGGGAACAGCAAACCGTTCCTATTCAATTGAGCGGGAATTTGGCTCACAGTGAGGCGCGGGGATTGGTGCTTTCGGGTACAGTTCCTCAGTTTTCGCCGCTCTTGCTTGCATTTGCTCGGACTCGTTCGACAGATGCACCTGTAATCCTTGGGCACCTCAACTTTTTCTCGGAGTTTAATGTCTGTTTTTTTTCGTCACGAGTTAGCTTTTGAGGTTTACCCAAGGGAAAAATGAATTGTTTAAGCAATATGCGATCGCCCTTTGTTGTTTCTGACGACCGAGATCCTAAAATGAAAGAGCGAGATCCCTTCACAGCAAATACCAAACACTGCGATGATTGTACGAGTTGCAATCTAATGCAAAAACTTGCCAACTTGGTATTCGCGACTTTCGGCGATCGGCATTTGAAACTCGCCCATTTGGGCATCCAGCTCATTTATGGTGCTTTGCGGCACCGATTTCCACAACTCTTTAGTTTCCCAGCGAATCAGCATCACCACCTCATTTTGTACCGGATCTACCAAAATTTCCTTGCCCAAAAAACCGGGGAAACTCCTTAATCCTGCCGTCCAAACTTCTTCATCTCGCAAAATAAACTGCTCCAGCTTTTCGGGAGGTAGTTGAAATCTCAGCCACTCAATTATCATCTTATTTTCGCCTGGTAACTCAATTATATATTGTAGGGTACGCCAGCTCAAAAATACAGCAAATTCTAATTTTATGAAGTAGGCTAGCCGACGATAGATTAATCGCCGCAGCACAGGATAAGGCGCCCTGTCCCTACTGGCTCTGTACTTCAATTACCCAGAATTTGCTGTGTCAGTCGGCGCTCTAGAAAATCTGTTTTGATGCGGCATACAAAACTGTCTTAGATTGAACTTCGTGGCAAATTATTAGTCTGGACTCGCCACATTTTGACAGTAAACTCAGCTTAAAATAAATTCACCTTTGGTGATGTGCATTAATCATTGCCGATCGCAATTTTAACGATCAACTCAGTTCCCTGTCCCAGACTAGAAATACACTGCAACTCACCGCCGTGCTTTTCTACTACTAAATGCTGCGATATTGCCAGACCCAAACCTGTGCTCGTTGTCGGACATTTAGTGGTAAATAAAGGGTCAAAGATGCACCCTAGAACTTCTTGAGTCATTCCCGGGCCGTTGTCGCTAATGGCGATCGCTACTGTATTTTCCGCTATCACTTCAGTCCGAATCCGAATTTCCGGATTGGATATTTCAGGTGGCGAACCGCCGACAGACAAGCAAGACTGATTTTCAGTTCTACGATACTTTTCGAGAGTTTTACCCTCTTCTTCCAAAGCGTCGATCGCATTTGTCAACAAGTGCATGAACACTTGATTTAACTCTCCCGCATAGCAGCAGACTCGCGGCAAATCTCCGTATTCCTTGATTAGATTAATTCCCGGGCGTCCCCCTTTAGCTTGCAGGCGATTTTGCAAAATCAGCACTGTACTGTCCAAACCTTCGTGGATATCTGCGGGCTTCATTTCGGCTTCGTCGGTGCGCGAGAACAAGCGGAGCGATCGCACCACATCCCGAATCCTTTCCGAGCCGACTTTCATGGAATTTAGCAGCTTGGGTAAGTCTTTTTTAATAAACTCTAAGTCTAATTCTTCCATCAAATCTTGAATTTCAGCCGCGGGATGGGGATAATACTTTTGGTAAAGATCGATCGAGCGCAGCAGTTCTTGAATGTAACCTGTGGCGTGGCTGACATTACCGGAAATAAAACTAACTGGATTGTTTATTTCGTGAGCAATTCCTGCTACCAACTGCCCCAGAGAAGACATTTTTTCTATTTGAATTAATTGCGTTTGAGTTTTCTGGAGAACTAACAGCGTATTCTCAAATTTTGCCGCTTGCAGCCGCAGGCGTTCTTCTGATTCTTGCAAAGCCAAAAGAGATTTTTTGCTTTCTGTAATGTCCAATCCGACAAATACCGCAGCCGTACTTTTTTGATATTTTTGAGCGACAATTAAATAATTTTTATTTTCTCCTCTGATGCTGACTGTTAATTCTTGAGATGTCTGCTTTCTTGATGTAGCAAAAAACTCGTATACTAAATCGTTGAATTTTGGGCTAGTCTCTAAAAAACCTATTTTTTGACCTATAAATACTTGCCCTGGCATTTGGTAAGCGTTAGCTAAATGTCGGTTTACTCCCAAGTAGCGCAAATCAGAACTTACCCAAGAAACTAATCCAGGTACGGCGTCCAAGACGGCTTGCAGTTGCTCTTTTGCCTCTACAAGCGCTGATTTTGCTGCGAGGCGAGCCGAAATGTCGCGGGCGATCGCGCAGCAGTATTCGCAGCCGTCGTATTCTAAATAATTGACTTGAACTTCGACCGGAAAACAGGCGCCGTTTTTGGTTTTATAACTGGTTTCAAAAATTAGGTTGGTTTGCTGCTTGAGTTGACCCCAGTGTGCTTGCCAATCCGATGCTGGTAACTGCGAATCTATGTCGCTGATTCTCAGGTTGAGCAGTTCTGATTCCGAGTAGCCTCCGCGGACGCAAGCGGCTTTATTTGCGTAGCAAATTTTACCGTCAGAGGTGGTAAACAAAACTGTATCAGCAGTATTGTCTAGGGCAGTTTGAGTTAGTTGTAATTTTGTTTCTAACTGCCTGCTTTTGACATCTGCTGTCGATTTATTGTCGCAGTTTCTGTCAGCTACTTTTTCAGCAGACAGGATCAAACCGCCGATCGCACCCGAGCTATTTTTCCACGGCGAAAATACCCATTTGACCCGCACGCCTACAGATACTTCCATTTCTTCTGTTACAGATTCGGGCGAATTACCTACCACAAACTCGCTGTATTCCAAAACTCCCGCCAAACAAGCGCGGGCGTTTTGTTGCCAATATTCGGGGAGATTCGGAAAAATTTCCCAATGAGTTCTGCCCAGCACCTCGCCTGGGCACACCCCACAATCTGTTTCCCAGCGACGAGAAATGCAGAGATAGCGCATTTCACAATCTACCATTGCTACGGCGTCGGCGGAACGCTCCACAAACCGCCGAAATCCCTCTTGACTCTCAGACACGGCTGCCTCTGCGGGTTGTTGGTGGGCGATCGGGTTCGTCCCGCCGGCATACCTTCCCAGTCGAATGTTTTGCTTCACTGGCTTAGTTTGCACGATTTGGGATTTCCTCCATGGCTGTCAAGTTTAAAAAATCTGTTTTAGACCAAAAGCACTCTTTCCCTGATTTCCTGTTTTGGGTGAGACCCTTAGAGGGTCTCACCCATCAGTAATATCATTTTAAAAGGGATGTGTCCATAGGTACTAAATAAATTCTTCGCCCAACCTTGACATTCAGAAGATTTCCTCATAATTATTCAACATTTGAGGTGGTGCAGGCCGTGTAATTACCAAACTTGGTTGAGATTTTAGGCGATCGCTCACACGAATTTGTGCGTAAATTCACTGGTAAAATCCACTCTCCCCTTCCGCAGCATTGCAGGATCGAATCTTTCAGTCGTGTTACAAGTCATCAACACTACGAGTTTTTGCTGAAATTGAATGCCCTGTTCGTCCATGACACTTTGATACAGAGTTCCATCGAGCAAACTTAAAATGTGTTCAGTTTTGTTAGTCCGTTGGGCCTGGGGAGTCGATCGATCCTGAGCCAAATTATCAGCCTCATTGATAATGATGCAAATCCGCTGCAAATAACTCGGCGGCACAAAATTCTCCACAGCATCGTGATCTAGGATAAAGATCACATAACCCAGCGGCACTAAAATCTCCTTTGCTACCGCTTGCGTCCAAGCAGTTTTACCCGTCCCCGGTTCACCGCTGACCAAAACCGCCAACTGATTTCGCTCCAAAATTGCCTGCTCAACAATATCGGTAAAACTTTGAACATCCGCAGAAAAAGTCCGAATCTGGAACTGACTGTGAACCTGTCCGACGCGGCTTTTATAGCCGCTGAGAATCACCGCTAAATTGTAAGTAGCCTTGCTAACGAGCGGCGCAATATCTTGGCAAATCAGAGTGTAGCAACGTCTTCCTCTGTCGTAGCTGTCAATTTGCAGCCAACAGCCACATCGAGCCCAATAAGCATAAACAGTACCCAAAACCTCCAAGCGTTCCCAGCTTACAAATCGTTCCGGCGGATAAGAAAAATGCCGTTCCATAAAAAACTGAGTAATCGCATCCGGTTTTCCCAGCAAATCCAGAACTTTAAAAATAGTAATCTCTTGGAGTTTGTTGAGAACGTAGTCGATGGGAATGCTAGCGCGGCTGACCAATTGCACCACAGGCGTTTCTGTAACTAAAACATCTTTGTAGCGATAATCTGGGTAAACAGGCTGCGGAGTAATGTAATCCCAAAACTCGTCAATTTCGTAGCGAGTATTCTCAGAGAATACATTTAAGATATTCGCCCACCAGGTATATTGGTGTCGTCCCATGGCATCGGCAACATCGCTAGCTGCATCTAAAGTTTTTTGAGCTAGTTCTACGGGGTCGCTAGACGCTAAGTGCAGCAGGTGTTCCCAATCAAATTGACGGTATAGCGGCCGCCAGCCCGAGCCGAGCAGTCCTCGATTTTGAGGATTGTTTTGATTGAAATTGTGATCGCGATCGCCCATATCTTCCGAACTCATCTTGTAAAACTCCTAGTTATTCTTATTCTAAAATATTTGCCGCACATTTTATACAACAGAACAGAATTTTCTCAACAAACTTTTAGATAAGTCGGCGGCACAAAGTCTACTAACCAGACTTTGTTATCCGAGCAGTAAAATGTATGTCCGTCCTGTTGCATTGCTGCGGTATCTACAATCAAGACGGCCGGGATGCCGTGTCTGGCACCTACTTTACGGGCTGTCTGAATGTCCGCCGACAAATGAACGTGATGTCGCGACATTTTACTAATTCCTTCACTGAGAATAGACTTGACGGCAGTCCTACCTGTTCCGTGATATAAAATATCTGGGGGAACAGCGGGTTCTAACTGCAAGTCAACCTCTACGCTGTGCCCTTGGTTGGCACGAATTAGAGTGCCTGTAGAGTCGAAGGAAAAGCGCTGTTTGTCATTTTGTGCGACTACTTCCTTGAGTTCGTCAAGCTGAACTAAAAAGTTATTTTTTTGGCAGGCATTGAGGAGTTCGCTAACAGGAATCCAGCCCCCAGGTGCGAGTTGAATGCCAATGCGCGAGGGCGCGTGGCGCAGGTGTTTGCTGAGATATCTGCTGATTTTGATTAATCGGGTATCGTTCATAAATTTACTTTGTTAACTGGTAACGAGTAAAGATAAAAAAAGGTTGGACGCGCTACTTATAGGCGTAACGCGCGCAGCGATCACCTACAAGAAACTCGTAGTCTGTAGGGTGCGCACTGCGCACCAGTTGAATTTGTAGGTGCGCATTACGCACGCACCAATTGAATTTGTAGTTAAATTTGTAGGTGCGCATTGCGCAACAATTGACTAAGTTTCAGTGTTTTGATTCTGAACCAAAGCTTCCGCTTCACGTTCCGATTTTTCAAAGTTCAAGCAAGGAAAATTGTTTGGGACACCTTGGTTTCAAAATCCAAACACTGAAACTTAGTAACAAAAGTTGCTCGCACTCGTCAATCGGCGCACCATACAAAAACTACTTTCGGACAATTCCGCCAAAAATAGCAAAATTTAGATAGCGCCAGTGACAAGCGGCGTCCGCAAAACCAGCTTCGGAAAGCCACTTTGTCTGTTCTTCCACGGATGAGGGAATATCTTCTTTGAGGTAGTTTTGAAACCAGGCTGCATCGTCTTCTCCATTAGCTTTCATGTACTGGCGCCACAATTTTTCGTATTGCTCGGTTAGCTTGGGGGTAGCACCTGTGACAATATCTCGGATTAGCAAGATTCCCCCGGGATTCATTGAGTGAAAAAGTTTGTGAAATAGCTTTTGTTTTCCTTCAATGTCGAGGTGGTGGATTGCTAACCCAGAAACTACCAAATCGTAACCGCTGCCGAAATCATCTTCGGCGAAGTTTCCCTGCTGTAATGTCAGCCTCTCTCCGAAGGCGGACAAGTTAGTTTGACAAACTTTCAGCATATTTTGGGCCATGTCAAAGGCTGTGACATTTGCTTGAGGATATGTTTGCAAAATCAGGGCAGAAAGTATGCCTGTCCCCGCGCCTAAATCCAGAACTTTGATGTTAGTCTTGGTTTCCGAAGGAATTAACTGCAATATTAAATCGTGTTGCTGGCAATAGTGCGGAATCAGGCGGGGAATTAAACCGTCATAATCAAATGCTCTCTGTTCAAATTCTTCGCGTACAGCATCTAAACTCACAGACAATTTTCCTCAGATTGTTAATGATTGAGTGCGTTAAGGCAATTTGGCAGCTCATTTTTTATAGTATTACATTTATAATACAAAATATTTACACGGCTGTCAAGATGTAGAATAAAATAATTTAATGGAAGCTGAGGACGATCGCAAAAACAGACTTGGTTCGCCCTTTAAGACCCAAGTATTTGAGCAATGTCAAGCCCTGCACATATATCTGGCATCTGGAGGTGAGGCAGAATACCGGAGAGTCTAAAGCCTGGGCCAGAGTAGATTTTGCGGGTGCTGTGGGATGGTAATCCTCACGCAAAAGTTGGCTGTTTGTACCCCCTGGCGCAGCGGGCATATCTGAGAAAATCTGTCCTCAGATTGACAAAATTTAGTCTCAAATCCCATACAGTCTTGTGTGAATACATTGTAAAAAAATAATGCAACTGCTTTCCCCGCACACTCAACCCCGATAACGATTAGTAATTTCTAATCTAGAATCAAACATCAAAAATGGTATGACTTCCCCCTGGAGGTGCGGACTGCCGAGTTTTAATGCAAATAAAAATATACAAATTATTGCACCCGCTAGCACGGGAAAAAAAAACAGTGATAATGAATCAGGATGCGAGTAGATTAGCTGTCAGCCGTCAGGGGAAAATAGAAGCAATGGAAATCCAACAGCGGAGCAAGGGGCGGGCCGATCGCCAGCCACCAAACGTACCCGATCGCCCCGGTCAAATTTCTACGACAAAAGAACTAGATTCGTCACTGCAAGAATCTTTGGATTTTAAAGTAGCGATCGACCGATCGGCACTGGCGGTGAGAACTGACGCCCGTGGAATTATCAACTACGTAAGCGATCTCGTTTGCAGAATTTCTAAGTATTCGCGTACCGAACTAATTGGCCGCCATTTCGGCATTTTGCACTCGGAATATAATTCTTCGGGATTAATAAAAAATCTGATGTCAACTGTTGCCAAAAATGAAGTGTGGCAAGGAGAAATTAAGAACAAAGCCAAGAATGGCAAGGATTATTGGGTGTACGCAGCAGTAGTTCCGCTGTTGGACTGTCAGGGGAAACCCTGTCAGTATTTGGCGATCGGATTCGACATCACCGATCGCAAAGCCGTGGAAACAGCCCAAGCCGCAGCAAACCGCGCCAAAGACGAATTTTTGGGGATAGCGGGACACGAACTGCGATCGCCCCTAAGCGCGATTTTGGGATGGGTACAACTAGCTCGATCGCGCAAATTAAATGAAGCCACCACCAACCGCGCTTTGGAAATTATCGAGCACAACGCCAAATTGCAGAACCGACAAATAGACAATCTGCTCGATCTGTCGCGGCTGTTGCGAGGGAAAGTCCACCTCAACATCAGCCGGGTGCACCTCCCATCTGCGATCGAATCGGCGATCGAGACCCTCGGTCTGGCGGCATCTGCCAAAAACATCCGCATCGAAACACATTTCGACGAGGCTATCAACTACATTTTGGCAGATGCAGAACGCTTGCAGCAAGTAATCTGGAACCTGATAGCCAACGCCATAAAATTCACCCCAGCATCAACACCGGAGCCAATTAGGGTGCGGATCGAGCCTACGCCTTCAGGCGCGTCGATCAATGTCAGCGACAGCGGTTGCGGGATCGACCCTAAGTTTCTGCCTTACGTCTTTGACTACTTCCGCCCGACAGATAGCTGGAAAACCAAAGAACAAAACCGCCTCGGTTTAGGGCTGTCAATTGTGCGGCAGTTGGTGGAACTCCACGGTGGAACTGTTTCGGCCCAGAGTCCCGGCTTGGGACAGGGGGCGACCTTTGGGGTGCAGCTACCGATCGCTCACAGCAACAATTCGATCGATTCTACGGCTGCGATCGCCCCAATCGAAATCAGACCCGGATCGGTGTCCAAACCCCTAGCGTCCAAGCAAGTCCTGGTAGTAGACAGCAGCCCCGAGATCCGGGAATTTCTCAAAACTGGTCTCGAAGCATTTGGAGCCAAGGTAACAGCGGTGGCTAGCGCTTGCGAAGCGATGGCGGAGTTGGAAAAGTCGCGCCCCGACGTGTTGGTGAGCGATCTGGCGGTACCCGAAGCAGACGGCTGCGATTTGATCCGCCGCGTCAGAGCCATGGAAATGTCCGAGCAGAGGGAGCTGCTGCCGGCGGTAGCGCTCACCGGAGGCGTCCGTGAGGAGGATTCGGCCTCGGCGCTGTCTGCGGGCTTTCAGAGGCATTTGTCGAAGCCTGTGTCGGCGAATCAATTGGTGGACGCGATCGCCCAATTGGCCGGGCTGACTGGATTAGGCGGCGCCGATGCGGGAACTGTCGGGGCGATCGCACCTGCACTTGGGCTGTCGGAATCTCACAGTTTTGACGAACCAAATAACGGTGAAGAATCAACAACTGACAGCAGAGAATTACCGCTGTTGCTAGTAGTTGAAGACAACAATTTTTTGCTGGCTTACCTCCAAACTTTATTAAGTCCATACTATCGAGTTGCGGTGGCGAGGGACGGAATTGAAGGTTTAGAAAAAGCTAAAAGTTTGCAGCCGAATTTGATTTTGAGCGACCAAATCATGCCCAGACAAAATGGACTGGATTTGCTCAAGGAGATTCGGAACACGCCGGAGTTGAGTTCGACTCCGGTAATATTTTTGACAGCGCGATCGGGCATGGAAGCTCGGATCGAAAGTTTGGATGCTGGTGCTGACGATTATATTGCTAAGCCTTTTGACGAGAGGGAACTGTTGGCGAGAGTCAGAAATTTGCTCAGAACCCATGCAGCCGAACAGCAGTTGACGGTGCTCAACCGCCAGTTGCAGCAGCAGAAACGGCAGTTAGAAACAGTGAATCGAGCCTTGCAGTATTTGGCAAGTTACGACAGTTTGACTGAGGTCAGAAACCGTCGCTATTTTAATGATTATCTCGATGCGGAATGGCGGCGTTTGGCGAGGGAAGAAGCGCCGCTGTCTTTGATTATGTGCGACATCGATTACTTCAAACTTTATAACGATACTTACGGCCACCAAGCCGGGGATGAGTGTTTGCGACAAGTGGCGCAGGTTCTCCAGTGTTCGGTAAAGCGATCGGCTGATTTAGTTGCGCGTTACGGTGGAGAAGAATTTGTCATAGTTTTGCCGAATACTGATATTCATGGTGCGGCTTGCGTGGCCGATCAGATCGCCCAACAGGTGCGGGATTTGCGGATACTTCACGCCAAGTCTGGTGTCAGCGAATATGTCACGCTGAGTTTGGGTGTGGCTTGCTGCATTCCGGCGCCGATGTCGCAGCCGGGGACGTTGATTGCGATCGCCGATGAGTCGCTGTATCGCGCGAAAGCTGCTGGGCGCGATCGGGTTTCGGTTGCCGCATTTCTAGGATAATATAATAGTTAAAGGAGGTCGCGCCATGACACTAATATTAGATAAGCCCAAAGACCAACGGTTAACTCACTCCGGGATTGATTGGCAACAATTCAAACTAATCGAACAGGGATTCTCCGACTCCCCCGGTATCAGACTGTTTTATTTCAAAGGCGAGGTAGAAATCTTGGCAGTTTCGCAAGATCGTGAAGTCTTCAGCGGTGTCATCGCCCTGTTGTTGGGTACGTATTTTGTCGAAAAAGAAATCGAGTTTACTCCTACAGGAAGCTTTACTCAAGAAAAAGAAGGAAAAGCATCCGCACAAGCAGACCAATCTTACTTAATTCGCAGAACATCGGGAGACATTGCAGACATCTCGATCGAAGTTGTATTTACTAGCGGTAACGAGAGCAAATTGAATCGCTACCAAGCCTTGGGAGTGCCCGAAGTTTGGTTTTGGGAGGATGGATTATTTGCTCTGTATCATTTGCGATCGCACGGCTATGAAAAAATTGCCCAAAGCGAAGTTCTGCCAGACTTAGATATTAACCTGCTGTCTCGGTGCTTGCTGATGGCTTCTAAAATTGAAGCGGTTAAGGAGTTTCGGCGCGGGATTTCTGGGGTTTAGAGGAAAAGTTGACAAAAAATTATTATTTTAGTAAAAAATTTAAAATATTATTGCCATGTCAGAACCACAGCCAAATCCCGCAGAATTCAGCAGCTTTGCCGATTGGTGCTTGCACAAAGACAGCCTTTCGCCAGAGGCAAGGCATACTGTTGATGTGCTGTTAAACAAAGCTGGCACTTCTGACATTAATGAAGCGAACCGAATACTGTCAAATCAGAGTTATCTGAATCTCGACAGCAATCAAATATCAGACATCACACCCCTGCAATCTCTGACTAATTTGACTTCTCTGAATCTGGGCTACAATCAAATATCAGACATCACATCCCTACAATTTCTGACTAATTTGACTGATCTGAATCTGTACAACAATCAAATATCAGAAATCACACCCCTGCAATCTCTAACTAATTTGACTTCTCTGACTCTGGACAACAATCAAATATCAGACATCACACCCCTGCAATCTCTAACTAATTTAACCGATCTGAAGTTGTCCGACAATC
>NZ_JAUBOJ010000224.1:0-9394 GCF_036700185.1 Microcoleus sp. BM001215392
GTCTATCCTGCAACGCCAACTAACCATCGCCTTGAACCTCAATAGTATAACTGTAGCCCTGTTCAGTCAGAAACAGTTGGCGGTGTCGCGCAAAATCCTCCTCGCAAGTTTGTAGCGATACTAATGTATAAAAACTCGCAGTATGTCCGTCAGATTTGGGCCGGAGAATTCGTCCCAAGCGCTGCGCTTCTTCTTGGCGAGAACCATATTTACCTGATACTTGAATCAACACATCGGCATCGGGTAAATCGACGGCAAAATTGCCCACGCGAGATAGAATTAATCCGGGAATCTCTTTGTGACGGAATGCTTCGTACAGCCGATCGCGCTCAACCTGTTTTGTCTTCCCCGTAATCAGCGGCAAATCGGTAACTCGGGCGATCGCATCCAACTGTTCGAGATACTCACCAATAATTAAAATACGGTGTCCCGCCTCCTTTTGCAACAAACCTTGCACCACATCCAACTTACCCGGATTTTCCGCAGCAATCCGAAACTGGCTGCGGCGCGGCGCTAGGGCATATTCCATTTTTTCCGCCTCATTTTGAGCGACGCGGATTTCGGTACAATTGGCAGTAGCAATAAATCCCTGTCCTTCCAATTCCCGCCAAGGTACGTCGTAGCGCTTGGGGCCAATTAGGGTAAACACATCGCCTTCCTTCCCGTCTTCGCGAATCAATGTCGCAGTCAAACCTAACCGCCGTCGCGCTTGTAAGTCGGCGGTAATCCGAAATATCGGTGCGGGTAATAGATGAACTTCATCATAGATAATCAGTCCCCAGGATTGCGCGTTAAATAACTCAAAGTGGGGGAATTCATCATCTTTAGTCGATCGATAACTGAGCATTTGGTAAGTCGAGAGAGTTACAGAAGCCGTTTTTTTGCTGTTGCTGCTGTACTCCGCGATCGCATCTTCAGTTAAACTCGTCTTGTCCAATATTTCCCTGCGCCACTGGTGCACCGAAGTCAAACTGCTGGTGAGAATCAGTGTCTTTTGCTGCACCAAACTCATCGCAATCATCCCCACAATCGTCTTACCAGCCCCGCACGGTAGGACGATCGTACCGCTGCCGCCTCTAACCTCTCCTCCTTGATAGAATGCCTCTACGGCTTCCTTTTGATAGGCGCGCAAATTAAAGGGTAAGTCGCTTCCTAAAGTGCGATCGCGCAACGCAATCGCCAACTCGGCACCCTCGACATATCCAGCCAAATCTTGGGCCGGATAACCTACTGCTAGCAAAGCTTGTTTGAGTACACCGCGATTCCCCGCATCGACTTGAAAGCAAAGATCCGAAATCCGCTTACCTAACAGCGGTTTTACACGCTCGTCCCGCACTAGCAACTCCGTCAGCGGGCGATCGACAATCCGCAGTTGTAAATCGGGATTTTCCGCATCAATCCTTTCAATTACCGTCAATCCGTAGCGCGTACCGAGCAGTTCAATTTCCTGCGCTACCGATTCGGGAATATCATATTTAGCATACTTTCGCAGCGCTGCGATCATCAATTCAACTAACATTCCCGCCGCCCGCGCATTCCACACGCTGAGGGGCGTGATGCGATAGGTGTGGATGTGTTCGGGACTTTTGATTAATTCGGCAAAAGGTGCGATCGCTTCTCGTGCTAATTTCGCTGTAGGAGCGTGAACTTCTAGTAAGATTGAGCGATCGCTCTGCACGATTAAAGCATTTTCAGGAACGTAACTCATAAGAAGGAAGTTCGGCAACGGATTTTGTAAGGGATGTAACGGATGTAACGGATTGAATGAAGAAAGAAAGAAAGAAAGAAAGAAGTTTGCTCGATCAGAAATGTTTTGTTTATTTGTTCCAGTCTACGTGAAAGGTGCGTCGCGATCGAGATTGTTGATTTTTTTAGGGCTTTATCGCCAGCGACGCACCCTACAAATACTGCTGTTTTTTCACCAGTGATTACCGTAGGGGCGAAGCACCTGACGGCAGTAAATATCAGACGATAGTCAATAAGTTATGTACCGTCAGGTGCTTCGCCCTCTGACAAAGTGAGATGGATTCGTTATCGATCGCATCTTAACCCAGGCTAATGCAGCAACAGCTTATTTCTCCGACTGTGGCAAAACATAACCCATTTGCCGCAGGGCGGTGCGAAATTTCGTTTCCTGGCCCAATGGAACCGCTAAAGTGCGATCGCCCGCCAACTGACAGAACTTTTTAGTACGGGAATCATTGGCAATCAGCAATGCTAAATGGGCGGTAGTACATTCAATTAACCTGACACTACCTATATCTTGCACGCTATGCGATCGCTCTGTCACATCCGTCAGAAATTGTTGCACAGTTTGCGGCAGCGGTTCAATACTCCTGGCGTCCAAAAACTCTGTAAACTCGGCTAATGGATATCTGTTTTCAATGGCTGCAAAGATTTTTGGGCGATCGAGTCGCCACACAACATCCGAAACTTTCTTAGTATAGATATCCAGGACGATCGCATCAGATGTCTCGACACCATCTCCCGCCGCAATAATTTCTAGATTCGGCAATACCCGCAGCGTTTGACGAACCTCAATTGCTGGCGGAGTATACTTATCCGTCAACTCCAAACAATAAGCCCCCAAAGCCGTCAAGCGAAAATATACTAAGCCATCATAACGACTTAGAAATTCCAGATTGTCCGTTCCCCAAAGATAGTCATAATCGGATGGTATGAGTGACGGATCGACATATGCAACATCAATGATTCCCAAAGTAGCAGCATACTCAAACAAAAAACAGCGCATATATCGTTCTTCCAGAATCGGCCAACTATAGCCACCCAATTCTGATAAGTTTCCATACCCAGCTTCACCAATATACAGATAGTAGGGTTCCTCAGTCACATCAAAGCTATGGCCCGTTGCGACTAGATATCCACTAAAATCATGAAACATAATCCACTTACCCACAGGACATTCTGCGAGCACAGAGACGATCGCATCTCTCCGCCACGTCACATCCGTCATCCCACTTGCACCCCTCCCAGTTTGTCCTTTGATCGCATCAATGCGGCGAAATTCATCAAAAGTCTTTGTCTTCAACCAGCGCTTCCATACTGTCTGTAAACCTTTGGCGGGTGATTCTTGTAGAGCTTTCTGTCCCGCTTTCGTCAAAACTAGCTTTTTGCCCGATCGTTCCGCGAACTTGCTCCCTTGGGCGATCATTATCCAAGCAAAGGGCTTGATGCTACCGATTTCAGCGAATACTTCATCATCGTAGTCGCTATCCTTGGCTAGGGTAATTTGACGCTGTTCCTCATTATAAAAATCACCGCCTTGCAATATAGAGGCGATCGCCTTTACACTTCCAGCAGTAGGTAAAGCAGTTTTCTCGCTAACAGCAACTTTACCCGACTGAATCAGACGCAAAACGGCGGCAAAATCCTTTTTAGCTGCCAACTGCGTTTCACAAGAAGCCAAGGGAATCTCGTATTCTTCTATCTCCTTTTCTCCTGTACTATAGTTATGTCTTTGAACGCGGAGTTTAACAGAATTTTGTATTGTTTCACCAGCATTATCTAATGTGGCTTCTTTGGGCTTTGGTACAAATTTCAGCAATTCTTCTTCTAGATCGTAGGGTATCTGCCTGCCATAAATAAACAAGCATAGCAGTGATGGTTCTCTGCTACTTCCATAGCGATCGCTTGTTCCAAGATTTGCTGGTTCTCCGTATTTGGCGCTAAATATCTCAGGAAAATAAACACCATCCTCTCCATGTATAACTTCAGCTACAGCCGCTTTTTGAAGATCGTCTAATTTCGCCCACAGCTTCCGAAGGTTCTCTCCCTGCAATTGCGATTTGATTCCATCAACCAGATCCGCTTTACGGGTTAATTTACGAGAATCGGGTAATAATGCTTTGAGCTTTTTTAAATCGTCAACAATTATTCCTTCTAGTGCCTGTTGGAGGCTAATAACGCTATCTATGCTTGGGTAACGCGACATAATGTTTGACAATGCGCCCGCTTCAAAATTATTTTAGCAACCCAAATATAACAACTTTACCGGATAGAAAATTTGAATTTTTGTTACAACAAATTGAAGAAATCTGGTTAAACAGCTACGGATGTACCGGAATGGTGCATAGGCTATTTGTTTTAAATTTTAAGGGAATATTCCCTACCCTAAAATTACCCGGTTCAACAGTCGTTATCCAGTCTTTCGTTAGTTTATCACATCTTTGCTTTTAATCATTGGAAGCTGGCTGCTTTTTTCTGCCAAACAAACCCGACATACTTAAACCTGTAACTAGCAAGCCGAGCATTCCCAATCCGTTTAAAATTGGGTAAATTGCTTGCAAGTGAAAGATTTCGCCTGTATGAATTTTCAACAAAAATCTCGATGAAATTTCTATACCTAGGGGCCACTCTCGCAGCATTGTGATAGCCATTCCAGTCAAAACGGTCAGCGCGATCGGCAAAGCAACAATAATGCCTATAATCCGGTGGTACTTGCGAAATCCTCTATTCATAGTGGTTGAAAGTTTTGGAAGACTGAGGTGATCTGAGAAAGCATGGTTAAGTGCTTGTTTCTGAAAACTGCTAACACAGAACTAGAACCAAGCACTCAGCGATTAAAGTTAGGACTTAGGAATGCTATTGATAGTTTTTTCTAGTGACTGCAATTGAGCCAGCACTTGGTCTTTACTCGGCTGAGACTTTTTGAGTTCTGTCATGACTTTTTCTGTAGTTTCTTCAACTGCATCGTAGCTTTTAGGAGATGTTTTTTTGATGCCGTCTTCTACTTTCTTCCAGGCATTCTCGAAGTTGTCAAATTCAGTTTTGGCTTTGGTAAAATTACCAGTCTGAACTGCTGCTTTGGTATTGGTAACTACACTCACCAACTCTGCATAGCTAGCGGGAGATGCTGCTTTGTCAGATGTACTCACAGCACTAGCAGCAGGAATCTGTGAAGGTGAAGTCTTCGGAGTGGAAGCTTCTTGGGCGCCGCCGCAACCAGTCAAAGCTATAAGGGTGACGGCACTAGCCACAAGAATGTGATTTAAACGAGCCATGAACGATCCTCATAAAAATTAATACTACCATCTATTTTGGCACAAAACCAGGAGAGCGATCGCTCTCCTAGTTTTGTGCGATTCCTACAATTAATCAGACTTAGCAGCACAAGCAAGATGCTTGTACTGCTAACTTGCTGATTTTCTAGATGGTTCCGAAACTAAAAAAATGGTTTCCGCAATTTAGATAATCTGCTAACTCGCAGGATTTAACAACCTAGAGCCTCTAGCGAAATGTTACTTTACCGAAACTGACAGAGTGTAACTAGCGCCTCCTCGTTCTGTACCGACATCAATCTGATAGTCTCCTGTTTTAGAGACTACTCCCGACCAGCTTTTTGATTCTTTAATTGTCGTCTTTTTGCTCGCATCTATGACGTTAAACACAGCATTTTTTTCAACTGATTTGACGTTAATTTTGATTTTTTGCCCTTTTTGAACTGCGATCGAATAACTATTGACCGTGCCGCGCGCTACTGCTCCTTTGATTTCCGTTGAATGAGCGCCTTTTCGGAACTGGATTCGCTGTTAGACAGCAGCTAAAACAGCAGGTTTTTCTGAGATAGCTGCGGGGGAAACTAGGTTAGATAGAGCTTTTACTGAAGACGGAAAAATCAGCGAGGCACTTAAGCCGATTATCAAAAGATTTATCTGGTATTTAAAACTTTTTGCTGGTTTGTTCATGGGAGTTTAACAGTAAGACTGAAATTTGTTTACTTGTAAAATTATAGCTGACAGCGGCTATCTGCGTGCGATCGCCCTTAGCGCCAACTTGATTGGAGTGGAAACCCCGGGATGTGAGATAATTTTAGGCGATCGAGACTGTCGATTTTCCATTTTCCGATTTGAGATTTTAGATTAAACACGCTTGATTTGACATACTCACCGGCCTGAAGGCGCGGTGATTCTTGACGCTTCACCGACTGATGCAACCGAAGTTGTCTTACTCTGTCTCTGCGTCCATTTAGAGTCGTGGCAATGCCCGATCCCGACTTTGTTTATATTCTTGGCTGCATTCTCATCCCGATCTTGTTCAATACCACAACTTAGGCAAAGTATTGAGCGAATAGAAAGGTCTAATTTACCCCATTTAAAACCACAATCCGAGCAAATCTGGCTGGTAGGCTCCCATCGACTAATTACTCTAAACTCACGACCAAATTTATCAGATTTCGCCTCACACAAAACTCGGAATTCGTACCATCCTTGCTGACTAATTGCTCTCGACAGTTTGCGGTTTTTGACCATCCCTGACACATTGAGGTCTTCCAAAATAATAGTTTGGTTTTCACTTACTACTTTGGTTGATAATTTATGCAAGAAATCTTTGCGCAAGTCAGCAATTTGATTGTGCAGTTTGGCAATTCTGATTCGAGTTATATTTCTACGTTTTGAGTCTTTGGGCTGCCGTGCCAGCTTTTTTTGGAGTTTACGAACTTTGCGGTCTAACTCTTTATAACTAGGACTTTCGGCTTTTTCACCATTGCTCATCACCGCAAAAGTTTTCATCCCCAAGTCAATACCGACGCTTTGGTTTTTGGCATCAATATTAATGGGTTCAACTTCTACGACAAAACTGAGGAAATAGCGATTAGCGCAGTCTTTGATGATCGTTACTGAACTAGGGTCTGATGGTAATTGTCTCGACCAAATTGGTTTGACAATACCAATTTTGGCTAAATAGACACCGCCATTTTCCTTCATGGAAAAGCCACGACGGGTAAGTCTTGCCGATTGGCTGCTAGTCCTCTTTTTGAACTTGGGATAGCCTACCTTACGCCCTTTTCTCTTTCCCTTACAAGCATCAAAAAAGTTCTTGAAAGCCGTTTCTAAATCCGCTACAGACTGCTGCAAGGGGACACATGACACATCCTCTAGCCATGCACGTTCAAGAGTCTGTTTTGCCTGAGTAATTACTATTTTTTGGAGTTCTGCCGATTTGGGTTTCTTCTCGGATTGTTTACACAGTGCAAGGGCATCATTCCAGACTACACGCACACAGCCAAACAACTGAGCCAAGCTCTGTCGTTGTTGCTCTGTTGGGTAGAATCTGTATTGATACCTTGCTTTCATTGCTTCCTCTCATTGACTCTTTCTAATTCTACTACATTACCTGTTAAAATTAGGACAAATTAAAGCCGTCCTAAAAGGACGGGGCTTCAGACCCATTTCTTTGGTGAGATAATTCAGTTGCGATCGCAAATTACAGATTACTGCACAGTCGCCAGCGGGTGAGGTACAGTGAAAACACCCGCAGCGCGGTGTCACCCCCAAAAATTGTACAATTCCTAATTATCACAAACCAGACTATATGACCCAACAGCCAACCATCACCTACCGCACCGAAAGCGACTCGATGGGAGACAAACAAATCCCATCTACTGTTTATTACGGCATCCAAACTCTGCGCGCCGTTGAAAATTTTCCGATTAGCGGTATCAAACCTTTATCAACTTACGTCGATGCTTGCGTTTTAATTAAAAAAGCTGCGGCAATTGTCAACGGTAAACTCGGCTGCATTCCTGAAGATATCAGTCAAGCACTGATCGCAGCAGCCGATGAAGTTTTAGCAGGAAATTTGCGCGATCAGTTTGTCGTTGATGTCTACCAAGCTGGCGCTGGAACTTCTCACCACATGAACGTTAATGAGGTTCTCTCCAATCGCGCTTTGGAAATTATGGGCGATCGCAAAGGCAATTACAACCGCGTCAGTCCCAACGATCATGTAAACTACGGTCAATCGACCAATGATGTGATTCCGACTGCGATTCGGATTGGGGGATTGTTGGCTTTGGAAAAAACTTTGTTCCCCGCTTTGTTGGGGGCGATCGCATCCTTGGACAAAAAAGCCGTAGAATTCCATGATATCGTCAAATCCGGCCGCACTCACCTACAAGATGCCGTCCCGGTGCGACTCGGCGAAACCTTCCGCGCTTGGGCGCAAATTCTGCGAGAACACAACGCCAGAATTACCGCTGCTTCCGGCGATTTGACATCCTTGGGATTGGGCGGCAGTGCAGCCGGAACAGGCTTAAATACTCACCCAGAATACTGTGAAAAAGTCGCTCAAATCCTCGCAGAGTTAATCCAAAAACCTCTGAAACCAGCACCGCATTTAATGGCAGCGATGCAGAGTATGGCACCGTTTGTAAATGTCTCTGGTGCACTGCGAAATCTCGCTCAAGATTGCGTTAAAATATCCCATGACTTGCGTTTGATGGACTCCGGGCCAAAAACTGGTTTTAAGGAAATTCAACTGCCTCCGGTGCAACCTGGTTCGTCAATTATGCCCGGGAAATACAATCCTGTGATGGCAGAAATGACATCAATGGTCTGTTTTCAAGTTATGGGTTACGATAGCGCGATCGCCCTTTGTGCCCAAGCAGGACAATTAGAATTGAACGTGATGATGCCCCTGATCGCCTACAATCTGATTCACAGCATCGAAATTTTGGGTAACACCATCAGCGCCCTGACAACCAAATGCCTCGACACAATTGAAGCAAAGGGCGATCGATGTCTCGCCTACGCAGAAGGCAGTCTCGCCCTCGTTACCGCCCTCAATACTCACATCGGCTATCTCAACGCCGCCGCCGTCGCCAAAGAATCTCTCGAAACAGGCAAATCTTTGCGGCAAATTGTCCTAGAACGCGGTTTAATGAATCCAGAAGAGTTGGCAAAAGTTCTAGATTTAGAGAAAATGAGTGCGATGCCAGAATACCCGGCGGTTGAAACCGCGTCTATAGAAACAAAACCCGCCGACGCGGGTTGAAGGCCTGGCGGTTAAAATTACATTATTTTCTTTACATCACGGAGGTAGACTACTCTTCAAGAAGGCTAATGCCTACGTTTGTTTAGACGCAGTTTCAACCGTACGTCCTATCTTTTCAATTCTAAATTTTGGGAGAACAATTTATGCGCGCTGGTTCATTTGCCCAATTAAATCAAGATAAAGAGAACACAACTCAAGTCACATTTCATTATGTGGAAGGTCACACAGAAACCTTTACTATTCCGATGCCTGCACAAGAATTTCAAGAGGAAGTGCTGCATTTATTAAGTCAACCTTGGTTGACTTTTCATTTGGTCGATCAAACCGTTTTTATCTGCACTGCCCGGTTGGTAAAAGTGGAAGTAAAACCGTCTATTCCCGAACTTCAAGGTCAAGGAATATTCCCTAATTCGCTGCGAGTTAGTACCATGCAGCGGGCTGCTGCTGGTAGGTTGCCGATGTCTACATAAAAATAAAAAGTCATTGGGAATTTTGTAGTGGTAAGGTGCGCACTGCGCACCCTACAAGTAGAGTGCTTGCACCTAGGATTCAGTAAGGTGTGCACTGCGCACCCTACAAGTAGAGTGTTTGCATCTATGAT